>JBGCFS010000003.1:0-28713 GCA_045107035.1 Hyphomicrobiales bacterium | reverse complement strand
CATGTTTTGGCAAACGCTCGATATGACGCACATTCATTCCGACCCATAAAAACATGAATGGCCTGATGACACATATGAAGAAGATTATTCTGAGCATCTAAAAATACATGTAGCGAACGAGATGAACAAAGATCGGTGCGGAAAAAATCAGGCTGTCTATACGGTCCAAAATACCACCATGACCGGGCAACACGCTACCGGTATCTTTAAGCCCTAGGTCTCGTTTAAGTGCTGACATAACCAGATCACCAAACAAGCCTGCAATTGAGAGAATGGCACCCAACATTAACGCGTGCTGCCATGTTAGCGGCGTAAGGAATAGGTTTAGCAAGACAGCCAAAACAGCTGTTCCTATCAACCCACCCAAAAAACCTTCCCAAGTTTTGTTTGGACTGACACTTGGTGCAAGCTTGCGATCACCAAACAGTTTTTTCCCCAGCAGCTTGCCAGATGTATATTGCAGCACATCGTTCAAGGCCGTCAGAACCAGCAGGAATACAAGCAGCTCACCACCGACACTTCGCAGAGCGCTGGTTTCGGCAGGAAGGCCTTCCAGTAAATAGGCCGCATGGCTTATGGCGAACACACACAGCATAACGCCCCAATGCAAGGTGCCGGCAGCGCGCAAAAATCCATCCGTCTCGCCTCGCAAGACCATCACAGCAGGCAGAAAGAGGAACAAATAGACCGGGATAAAAATTATGAAGACGCCATACCATTGAATGTCGATCAAATAGTATTGGATAGGTATCGCCAAATAGGCCCATAAAAGCACAGATCGATCGGCCCGGCGTGTGGGGATCATCGACAGGTACTCTTTAAGCGCCAGAAAACTGATCAGCCCAAACAGAACCAGCGTGGCGACCGTGCCCAGCAACAAGGCCATAGAAATTAACCCGAGGATGATCCACCAGGTAATGGTGCGCGCGCGGAGCTCTGACCCGCTGGATTGACCTTTGGTTTTCAAAAACACAAACAAGCTGACAAGCGCCAGAACAATCCAAAGCGTGATCATTGTTGAGGTAAGAGCTGGGCTCAAATCTGAAGCGAAACTCATTGTTGTCCCTTTGCAAGCGCAGCACGAAGCCGGTTCCAGCAGCTAAGTACGATAAGAGCAGAGGCACCTGCGAATATGCCAAGGTTTGCAATTTCAATTACAGCACGTTCACTTCCGAACAGCGCAATCAGAGTTGCGACCAATCCTAAAATAAATGCTCGGTCCGATTTTCCACCCGGCCCCTCATAACGCCGTCCTGCGTCTACAGCATGGCCCAGTAGGCCACAAAACTCATTGAATATCGAAAGCATAACGAACAGCAACAAAGGCCAAATTGGCAATGCTTCAAAATATAGCAATGGAATAAAAGCAAGCGCTAAGGCCGTATCGCTTATGACATCACAAACTTCGTTCAAGATAGCGCCTAAGCGAGATGCCTGATTATATTCGCGTGCCAACATGCCATCTATTGCATTGAGCGCCATCCTGATGAAGAGCACGAATGGAAGGATCAAAAACACCATTCGGTACATATAAAACACTGCAAGTATGAGCGCTGCAAAGACGCTGAGGATGCAAGCGCCCAGTGTAACTTGATTTGCAGTTACACCTCGTCTGGCCAAACTGGCGGTGATTGGCCGCAGCCGGTTCTGAAAGCGCGGTTTTAAGTCGTAGATGCTGGCCAATTTCTTTACCGGGTTATCAAGAGTAAGGCTTCTGATACGTAATTTTGAAGTTGTGTCCCAAACATGGCGAGCAGACAAGTATTTTTACGAATGGCAAATTGCCGGGGTTTTGGGTATCTCCTAGGTGGAAATCAAAGGTTTGCTGCGCCCAGCGAGTACGCAGCCTAAAACCACAAGCACCGCTCCGATCAAAGTGCGCCAATCAGGCCATTCGCTAAATAGAAAAGCACCCAGCAGTACCGCCCAAATCAGGTTGGTGTATTCAATGGGCGCTAAGCGTGATGCGGTTTCTCTGGCCAGTGCCCAGATCATCAAAACATGTCCAAACGTTCCCAATATTCCAATGGCGCAAAATAGCAGCCAACCACCTGCGTCGGGTGTGGTCCAACTCGTCTGTGCAAATGGGAGGAGGCCTAAAGGCAAGGCGAATAAAAGCGCAAACACTGTTTGCAAGAGAACCATTTCCTCCGGCTTCGTATGAGCGCTGTGTTTGCGTGAAAGAACAATTGCCAATGAATAAAAAATACTCGCCATCAGCGCGCTTAGCATTGGCAACAAGGTGCCTGAAAGCGGTTGAAATATTTCTCCGCCAAATATCACCAGAACGCCGCTGAACCCTAGGCCAATGGCGAGCAGTGCGGTGCTGGATATTGGTTCTCCCAACAAAATACGAGAAAACAGGACCATAAAAAGCGGCGCAGAAAAAACGATTGTGACTGCTTGCGCTAAGGGAAGGTTGCCTAAGGCAAAAAAGAAACATCCCGCAGTGAGCACAACAAAGATCGCCCGAAGCAGACTTGTTTTCAAGGTTTGTCTAGAAAGCAGGGGACGGCTGCCGGCTACAATTGTCGCTTGGCGGTTTTGATAAAGGTAGTAGGCCAGCGCAGAAATTGCCCCAAAGCCATAGCGTAAAACGACGATTTGCCATGTTTGCATATCTGCAGAGGCAATTTTTACAAGCGCATCCATTATGGAAAGAGCAAAAATTCCAAAGGCCATCACAGCCAACGGTGCGAGATGTTGTTTGCTAAGTGTTGTTTCGGTCAAAGGGTGCCTTTGTCGCAAGATCTGGGTTGTTGCACAGGTACAAGTATTCCCAACTCTCGGCTGCATCTCCCAAATAGCGGATCACCGGTTGTTTCGTAAATCCCAATTTTTCATAAAAGCGATGTCCGCTAGCAAATCTTGTGTCCGTCCAAAGACGCAGTGAATTCAACCCGCGTGCTTGTCCCCATAAAAGGCCCGTATCTAAGAGCGACTGAGCCAACCCAGTTCCTCGAGCTTCTTTGGCAACGTAAACCTTGAACAGTTCAAACATGCCCTCAACACAGGATGGCACCAATGCAAGGCATCCAAAGACGCTTCCATTATCACTGTTCGCAACCCAAATTTCACCACCCGTCTTGCGGTAGTGACCGCCAACGGCTTTCAATTCTGGAAACTCATCATCTACAAATGGACAGTTCTCATATTCGCCAAACACTCCAGCAATGAGGGCAGCAATTTCGGTACCATCTGCATCCGTTGCCGGACGAATTGAATATGAATTAGGGGTCACAAACTAATCCAGAACGCCATCGATAGTGAATGTCAGTGAAAACTCGCGTGACTGTTTTGACGCAAGGTCCTTTACCGAGAATACAGCGGTGTATTCACCGTCTAAAAGTGCGGGAGTTTGAACTTCCATTTTCATAGTGAATTCAGCAAGGCGTTTGGAAACCGCCTCGGAAACTGCAGCAAAGTTTTGTTTTTGAGCCAAAACCCGACCCGTTTCGTGCCTTATTTCCAAATCTACCTCGAAGGAGACGCTTAAATCCGTATCACTGCCCTGGTACCCAAAACCCGCTAATCCTGCGACTGCAGTGAAGGCTTCTCCAGATTTCAGTGCCAAAGAATCCTTTAAGGTTCCATCAATTTCAAAGCCAGATTTTACCAACTGAAACTCTTGCAAATCCCACAAGGCATCGGCCGCTTGTTGCATGCGTTCCAGTGCTGCGGCCATGTCTCCTTGGCGAGCAAGCGTTTCTGCTTCTGCCGCAATTTCAGCCGGTGTTGCTGCAAATGCGTTGCCAGCGGAAAAGGTCAGAAGTAATGAACACGCTAATGAAGGCGCCAGTTTGTGAAAAAAACTTGCCATGCCGTAAAACACTTCGAAATCCAAATATCTAGCATAGCCTGCACTAGGCCACGCTAACCAGCTGTGTTTATTTCACAAAATGAAGGTTTTCGCAAAGCCGTCAGGCGCGGGGTAGATTAGCCCGAGGGATTACGCGCTGTGAGCCATGGATTGAGATTGTCCAGGAGCATCCATTTTTTCCATCCAAGATTGACGTTTGCGATAGATTGTCGAAGGACTGATTTCCAGCGCCGCAGCCGCGCGTGAAATGTTCCCGCCATATCTCATCAATGCTGTTTCGATAATGGACTGTTCCTGCTGCCAGAAAGGAAGGCAACTATCGTTAGAGGCCTCTTTTACTATCGAATACGGTACTTTCGCAGGAGAAATTCCTAATTCATGAGCATCTTCAATATTCGACACGGCTGAAGATTTCAGGATATCTGGCAACATGTCTCTATCAATCGCAATGCCATCATTCATAACCACTGTGTGGCGAATGACATTTTGCAATTCACGAACATTTCCTGGCCAATGATAATGACTGAGACAGGCTTCTGATTGGGCAGTAAAGCACGTAAATCTGCGGTTTTCTTCTGCAGAAAACTCTTCAAGAAATTTGCGAGCGAGTGACATAATATCATCGCCACGCATTCGCAGAGGAGGGACCGAAATGGGTAAAACGTGGAGGCGATAGAACAGATCTTCTCGAAAGGAGCCCTGATCCACTGCCATTTGTGGGTTGCGATGAGTGGCACATACGATGCGCACATCTACCTTTCGCAACTGAACATCACCGACGCGGCGCACAGTGCCTGTTTGGATAAAGCGCAATAATTTGGCTTGTAGCGCCAGATCCATGTCTCCGATTTCATCGAGAAAGAGCGTGCCGCCATCTGATTGTTCTACCGCACCAGGGTGATCGCCAACAGCGCCTGTGAAGGCTCCCTTGCAGTGGCCAAACAATTCGCTTTCCATCAAGTCTTTAGGAATGGCACTGCAATTGATCGCAACAAAAGGTTTGTCTCCGCGTCCCGACTGCTTGTGCAAGGCTTCAGCGCAAACCTCTTTGCCAGTACCACTTTCGCCTGTGATGAAAACAGGGGCAGCGGAAGGTGCAATGCGGCTTATTTGCCGATAGAGCGCGGACATCACTGAGGACGATCCACAAAAGCCTTCAAATCCGGATGTGTCTGGAGCCACGGTTGGCATGGCAGCAGATTTTTCAATTCCGAATATGGGGCTGGAGAATTCTGAGATTTTTGAGCGTTGTTCTTTTTGTTTTAAATCCCGTTTGAAGGCGTGTGCCGCTTCTGTAATGCGTTTTTGAACAGTTGCACGTCCCAGCGGTTTGATTAAAAAGTCCCAGGCACCAGCGCGCATGGCATCAATCGCCGTGGATAGCGCTCCCTGGCCGGATAGGCTGATAAGCTTTGCATCTGGCGCAGCGCGGTTTAAGGCTTCGACTCCACCAACACCGCAAACACTTTCCATATCTGCAAGTATGATCGTTGGAGCTTCGTCATTAATTTTTGTTTGCGCTTCTGTGAGGCTGCTGGCGGTGATTAACTGTGTAGATGGATCACGAAGTGCGCCGGGCAAGGTTCTTGCGTGTTCAGCAATTATCTCTGCAGTGACGCGTAGTTGAGCAGGATCACTTTCGATCAAGAGGATGGTATGTGAAGTTTCCTGCGCGGTCTGCTGCATGAAAAGCGATCCAAGCCTATGCTGATCCAATGCAATGTCACGCTGATCGTTCGAATGATCAGAAAATGAAAATGCACCGGTACTGAAATTAAGAACACTTCTTTTTTCTTCTATCAGGGTAAACAAACCGTTTCTTTCGCCAAAAGCGTTTGTAAAATTCTGATCCAAACGTTCGGTCCACCGATTTTGACCAGGGCGTACTTGGAAAAATTAACTATGTGACTATTGTCAGTATATGGATCGAATCATTGCCGCCCTTATTTTCTGTTTTATGCTCGCAACAGCCTTGGCTATTGCGGTGGGTGCACGCGTCATATTTGACCTTCCAGACGTGGCAAGCCTCATTGTCGGCGGTGCGTTATTGCTGATTTTTACACTTACGCAGGGATATGCGGTTCAACGTCGTCAGCATGGACGCTTGGAAACACAAATCTCAGATCTTGCTGAGAAATTGGACAGCGTTCACAGAAGCCGCAACAGTTGGAATACGCGCCTTCAGGTTTGTGAAGAGCGCCTTGATCTTCTGGCCGATGATCAAACTGTGACCGAGGATATTCAGGCTCGTGCTGATGTCGCTGAATTGAGCGCCCTTATAAGAGACATGGTTGACGCAATGGGCGATGTAGATTTGCGCCTGCAAAACCATGGGCGCTTGTTAACTTCGCTGCCAAGTCAGCAAGTTTTAGAAAAGCCCGCGGTTCAAAAAAATGATGAAGACCAATCAGCAGCTGAAGCAGTTGAATCTCGTGATAAAACAGCGGAACGACTTTCGGCGTTGCGCCGGGCTTTAAACAGCAACGCTATCACTCTGGAGTATACGCCGGTTGTACGTCTGCCTAGAAGGCAGATTTGGGCATATTACACTGATGTTGAACTGAATGTTCCCGGTGAAAACGACCAGATGTTGCTGCGTCAAATCGCATCTGAGAACGGCCTGCTTCCATGTATGGATTTGTTGATGTTGTCTCAGGCTGCACGAGGGCCAAAACCCAACGAATCCGAAGAAGAAGTAACACCAGTTATCTGTCCTTTAAGCCTTGAGAGCTTGCGTCCAAACCCTTTCTCCGAAGCTTTTGAAGAGGCTTTGGAAACCCAACGTGATCAAGCTCAAAACATAATTCTTGAATTCCCAGATACAGCTATGACCAGCCAATTAGCTGCTAACGCGCGTGACAGCGAGAGTACCGCTCTGCGTGCGCGGCTAAAACGATACGCACGTTGGGGATATCGATATTCATTGGCTAAGAATGCAAGAGTTGGTTTGGCCGCAGATTACGGCATGTTGGCCGAGCTTGGCTTCCGCTATGTTCGCATTTCGGCCAAGCCGCTTGTTGCAGCGTTAAATGCGATCGACAATGGTGAAAAAGCTCATTTTGATCTGCATCCCGCTGACTTGTCAGGCCTGGTAGCGCGCTATGCTATGGATCTGATCGTCAGCGGATTGCATGATGAAAAAATGGTGCTTGAAGCACTTGAACTCAATGCTGCATACGGCACCGGGTTTGCCTTTGAGATAAACCCGGCCCGACGCGCATCTTGATAGAAAGGCTATCGTTGTATCGACGAACTAGCCTTTTGTTTCTTCAGGTGGTTTTCCGACAATGACTGTGAGCCGCGGGCTTGAGAAAATACGTTTTGCAACGCGCTTCGTATCTTCCAGAGACACAGCTTCAATATTGTCATTCCGGATGTTGATGTATTCAGGACCGCGTCCCTGCACCTGCAATCCGACCAGTTGCCCTGAAATTTTATCAGACGTATCAAATCGAAGCGCGTAGGCACCTTTCAGAAAGTCTTTCGCAGCGCGCAACTCTCCTGCGGTAGGACCATCTTTTGCCATGCGCTCCAGTTCAGCAACAATAACTTCTCGTGCCTTATCAGCCCGCTCGCTACGCGAACCAAGGCCGGCCATGAAGAAGCCATGCTCCTCAAAGCTGGACAACGCACTGAACACAGAATAAGCCAGCCCGCGCTTCTCGCGAACTTCCTCATAAAGCCGAGATGTAAAGCTGCCACCGCCCAGAATGTGGTTCATAACATAAGCAGGGATAAAGTCAGGATCTTCAATCAGAATACTATTTCCGCCAATACGGACGATCGTCTGAGCCTTTTCAAGTGGAACAATAATCGTCTCACTCACAATTGGAGCAGGGGCAGTCGCGGCGGGCAGTGTTGTACCCATTGGCAATGCACCAAACGTTTCGTCCAGAAATTTGGAGGCAGTTTGCGCATCAATATTGCCAACTACAGCTAGCTTAAGGTCCGTTTGCTTGAAAATTTGCTTGTGAATTTTGCGTAGATCTTCCGGTGTTGTCGTTGCCAGTGATTCAATAGTACCAGAGCCTGGGCGGCCATAGGGGTGTCCAGGAAAAGCGCTGGAAAACCAAGTATTTGAAGCAATGCTGTTCGCGTCGGTCAAGTTTCCACGCAAACGTGCCTGCATTCTGCCTGTCATACGTTGAACGGGCTCAGCGTCAAATCGCGGCTCCAACATTGCTTTCGCCAGCAGATCAAATGCTTCCTCTTGATTACTAGATAAGGTGCGGAAAACCCCGGAAAAACGCTCGGTACGGCTGTTGAACGATAGTCTAGCGGCAGTTTCTTCCAACTTTGCCTGGAATGTTTGGCTATCCAGATCGGCAGCTCCTTCATCCAAAGTAACCGATAGCAATTCCGCCAAGCCTTCCTTGCCAACCGGGTCCAACAACGACCCGCCAGTGAATGAAAAGCTCACTGTGACCAGCGGAACGGTATCGTCTTCCACCAACCAGTAGGAAAGACCTTTGGGTGTGGTAATCTCTTCAACTTCAACGGCCACGGAGGGGCGCACTAAAAAGCTTGCAGCCAGCAGAGTAAAGGCACCAACAAGCAGGGATCTTACAACGAATGCGTTTTTGAACATATTGAGGTTCCTACTTCAAAATTTAGGAGGGGCTGTCGGTTTCATCTGACAAAAGGTAACCGGTCATTGATTTATCGGCGCGCAGGTATTTTTGCGCGGCATCACGGATATCATCGGTCGTCAGTTTTTGAAGTTGTTCCGGCCAGTTTTGTATTTCTTCAAGCGTTTGTCCGGTCGTAAGCCCGACACCGATGATACGGGCCAAAGATGTTTGGTTATCCTGGGAATATACCGTGTCCGCAATCATTCGGTTTCTTGCTTTATTGAGCTCATCCTGTGTTACGCCATCAGTCTTGATTTTATCGATGGTTGTTTGAACCATCTCAATCAATGCTTCCAGTTCTACATTCTCCTTGGGAACGGCATAGAAAGTGAAGCGCCCGCTATCCAATTGATTTCCCCGATACCAGCTACCTGCTGCGGTGGCGGGACCGTCGTTCAAGACAAGTTCGCCATAAAGACGGCTAGTTGGACCGCCTCCAAGAATCTCACCAAGCAAACTCAGCGCAAGCGCCTCGTTGCCATCTGCGGTGCTATATGATGGCGTAAGGAACGTACGACGTCCGGATGGCTGTTTCACCTGTTCATGCCGCAGTGTTACGGTGCGAGCCGTTTCAACGGGAGGTTCTATAGGGCGCCTCCGAAGTTGCGCATCGCCACCTTGAGCAATTTCGCCATAGGTTTGTTTAGCCATTGCAAAAATGTCAGCGGGTTTAACATCACCAGCTACAATCAAAATTGCATTTTCCGGTGCGTAGTGTTGTTTGTAGAACGCTAGAGCATCGGCTCTATTTAGCAGTTTGATCTCATGTTCCCAGCCAATGATTGGAAACCGATAAGGGTGATTCTTGTAAAATGCTGCGTTGAGAGCTTCCCCTAAACGCGCAGACGGATCGTTGGTGATCCGGGAGCTGCGCTCTTCCAGAACCACTTCTCTTTCAGGCAACACAACTTCATCGGTGAGCACCAAATTCCGCATGCGGTCAGCTTCCATACTCATCATTTCACGCAGATGAGATGGTGCTACCCGTTGGAAATAGCCTGTGTAATCACTTGAAGTGAAAGCGTTTTCTTGTCCGCCAATAGCGGCGATGCGTTTGGAAAAAGCGCCGTCAGGGTGCTTTTCTGTGCCTTTGAACAGCAGGTGCTCTAGAAAATGGGCTATCCCGGTTTTACCAGGCGTTTCATCTGCTGCGCCAACCTTATACCACAGCATATGGGTCACAACAGGCGCGCGGTTGTCCGGAATGACGACAACCTGCAATCCATTGTCCAACATTTCAGACTGTGCATTGGGCGCAATACGAAAGCTCTCGGCTTGCGCATTTGCGAATGAGCTGCCGACGGTCAGCGTCGCGGCAACCGCCAAAGTAACGGAGAGGTTTTTTAAGATCATATGAATCGCTTTCAAGGTTGTTCACCTAAAGCAATACATAGAGCAGACAACGTTCAGCTGCCACTTAACTTTGTGTAAGTTAGCTTACATCGCTGTGCAATGAGATAGAAAAGCATTCCGCACAGAAGTGACGGAATGCTTTAAAACTTGTTTTAGGCGGCTTCGCCAAAAACGCTGTCGATTTTACCCTTAAGCGTCTGCGCATTGAAGGGCTTCACGATGTAGTTGTTTACGCCTGCCTTTTTGGCGGCGATCACATTCTCGGTTTTGGATTCTGCAGTCACCATAATAAAGGGCGTTTTCGACATGCCTTCTGTGCCACGAACCTGCTTGAGAAGCTCGTATCCTGTCATTTCAGGCATATTCCAGTCGGAAATAACAAGGCCGTATTTGCGGCCTTCCATTTTCGCAAAGGCTTCTGCTCCATCGGCAGCGTCATCCACATCGTCAAATCCGAGTTGCTTCAAAAGATTGCGGATAATCCGAACCATTGTTTTGTAATCATCTACCACGAGAACGGGCATTGTAGTGTCAAGCGCCATTATAAGTCTCTTCTGTTACGCCAAATCTGATAAGCCACGTTACCCTCGTATTTTAAAACAATAGTTAAAATTACGAGATAATAGTAACAATATATATTTTCTGATGATAAAAATGACCGAGACTGGAGAAAATTGAACTGATCTCCACTGTCATCTTGACGGGAATCAGGTCTGGCTGCAGTGTGCGCCGCGCGCGCCTCTGTAGCGCCTGTAAACACCTCGCAAGTTTGGAATTCTCCCATGCCTTTGCCAGATATCAATGTCAGTTTTCTGTCTTTGGACAACGCGAATGCATTTCCGCAAACCCACAAAGGTGGGATTATTGTAATTGGCAATTTTGATGGGGTGCATGCGGGGCATAGGGTGGTTCTGCAACACGCATTGGACCTTTCAGGCGGCGCCTTGCCCGTATTTGCTTTAACTTTTGAACCACATCCCAGAACAATATTTCAGCCTGAAAAACCAGTTTTCAGAATTAGCCCGATGGATGAGAAAAGCACTCTGTTAAGAGCATGCGGATTGTCTGGTGTGGTCAATTGGCCCTTTTCACGCTCATTTGCTTCCCTAAGCGCAGAAGAGTTCGTCGACAAAATACTGCTGGAGTTTCTTGGCGCGTCACATGTGGTGGTCGGGTACGACTTTCATTTTGGAAAAGGTCGAGAAGGCAGTCCATCTTTCTTGTTGGAAACAGGCAAGGCCCGCGGATTTGGCGTGACTGTAGTTCCTCGAGTAAATTTGCCGGATGGCTTGGCGGTCTCATCCAGTGCCATTCGTGATCATCTGATTGCTGGAAAAATACGTGATGCAAATAATGAACTAGGCTATCATTGGTTTGTAAAGGCTGAGGTGGTGCATGGTGAGAAGCGTGGTCGCGAGCTCGGCTATCCCACCGCAAATATGCAGTTGTCAGATACGACTAAACTTGCACAGGGTATTTACGCTGTGTCGGTACGCCGCGCGAATGGTGAGCTATTCAATGGCGTTGCCAGCTACGGTCGGCGCCCACAATTCGATAATGGTGCGCCCTTGTTGGAAAGTTATCTGTTTGATTTTTCCGGCGACCTATATGCAGAAACCCTCACGATCATTTTCCATGAGTACTTACGCGGTGAAGCCAAATTCGATGGCATAGATGAGTTGATCGCGCAAATGGACAAGGACAGCGCGCAAGCCCGTGAGGTCCTTAGCCACGCCAAACCATTGTCCGAGTTGGACGAGCGGCTGTCTTTTTAAACTGCAGCGCACTTGCCTCTTTATTCCTTTGCAGCGCACTGCTAGAAGTCTGCCAAATAAATGCACTTAATGCTTGGCAAAAGATATGTTCGCACGCACGCGGGACAAAATAGCACGAATTACTGGCCCGGCCTCCCTTTGAGGCGCGGGCAGGTTTGCGCGCGGGGAGCCGGGTTCTTCAAAAGACTGCAAAGCTAGCGGGCAAGACACAAGTCTTGGCTCAGATAAATTTTTCTGACTTTCGAGTATATGATGGCTGATAATTCAAACGCGCCAACGCGCGATTATTCTAAAACTCTGTTCCTACCCAAGACCGATTTTCCAATGCGCGCCGGATTGCCTAAAAAGGAACCGGAAATTCTTGCATTTTGGAAACGAGCAGACCTGCAAACGAAAATTCTGCTGAATGATGCAAAACAGGACAATCCTGATGAGAAGCGTGAAAAATTTGTGCTTCACGATGGCCCTCCTTATGCAAATGGAAATTTGCACATCGGGCACGCGCTCAATAAAGTTTTGAAAGATATCATCTGTCGTTCAAAACAAATGCAAGGCTTTCATGCGCCTTATGTTCCGGGTTGGGATTGCCACGGCTTGCCAATTGAATGGAAGATCGAGGAACAGTATCGCGCTAAGGGCAAAGACAAAGACGATGTGCCCATCAATGAATTCCGCAAAGAGTGCCGCGAGTTTGCGCAGCACTGGATCAATGAGCAGTCGAAAGAATTTATCCGGCTGGGCGTACAGGGTGATTTTGCAAATCCATATCGGACTATGGAATTTCACTCTGAGGCGCAAATTGCGCGCGAGCTGATGAAGTTTGCCAAGTCCGGTCAGCTATATCGTGGCTCAAAACCAATTATGTGGTCGGTCGTAGAACGCACGGCTTTGGCAGAAGCCGAGGTTGAATATCATACGTATGAAAGTGACACAGTTTGGGTGAAGTTCCCGATCGTAACAGGACCAGAGCATCTGAAAGATGCATGTGTCGTGATCTGGACAACAACACCTTGGACAATGCCCGGCAATCGGTGTGTTTGTTTCTCCGATACGGTTTCCTATGGCCTTTACGAAGTGACGTCTGCCGAGAATGATTTTGGTCCTCAGCCGGGCGACAAGTTCATTTTTGCGGATAGCCTCGCCGAAGGCTGCGGCGCAAAGGCCAAGATTGAGTTGGCCCGTGTTGCTGACGTAAGTGCCTCTGAGATGAAAGGTATGGTTCTGCATCACCCACTCAGGGAACTTGGCGTAGACGGATACCAGTTTATGGTGCCAATGCTACAGGGCGATCATGTTACAGACGATGCTGGTACAGGATTTGTGCACACAGCTCCTGGTCATGGCCGAGACGATTTTGAAAACTGGATTGCAAAACGCAAGGAAGTTGCCGCGCTCGGAATCGATACTGCTATTCCGTTCACGGTTGATGATGGGGGGTATTTCACAACTGATGCACCGGGCTTTGGTCCTGACGCAGAAGGTGGTCCGGCTCGTGTTATTGACGATAAGGGTAAGAAAGGTGATGCGAACCAACGTGTCATCACTGCGCTCATTGGGCAAAACATGTTGTTCGCGCGTGGGCGGGTAAAACATGACTACCCACATTCATGGCGTTCCAAGAAGCCTGTTATCTTCCGCAATACGCCGCAATGGTTTGTCTATATGGACGAAGACATTGAGGGGGCGGCAGGCGATACGCTTCGCACACGTGCACTCAATGCCATTGACGCAACCCAGTTCTATCCTGCAGCTGGGCAAAACCGTCTGCGTGCAATGATTGAAAACCGTCCGGATTGGGTGCTGTCGCGCCAACGTGCATGGGGCGTGCCCATTGCCGTTTTCGCTGACGTCGATGGCAACATTCTAAATGATGATGCGGTGAACGATCGCATCTTGGAGGCCTTTGAAGCTGAGGGCGCTGATGCCTGGTTTGAAGATGGCGCAAAAGAACGCTTTCTTGGAAGCGATCATGATCACGCAATCTGGGAGCCTGTCAGCGACATTCTGGATGTCTGGTTCGACAGCGGATCGACACATTCTTACGTGCTGGAAGATCGACCGGAGTTGAAATGGCCGGCTGATCTGTATCTGGAGGGATCAGATCAACACCGTGGCTGGTTCCATTCTTCCTTGTTGGAGAGCTGCGGAACACGGGGCCGCGCGCCTTATGATGGTGTTTTGACCCACGGTTTCACCATGGATCAGGATGGTCGAAAAATGTCCAAGTCCCTTGGGAACACCGTGGTTCCGCAGGATGTCATAAAACAATATGGCGCGGACATTCTTAGGCTTTGGGTTGCATCTGTGGATTATTCCGAGGACCAGAGACTCGGACCAGAAGTCATAAAGACCAATGTGGAATCTTATCGCAAGTTGCGTAATTCCATCCGTTGGATGCTTGGCGCGCTGGGTCACTTCGATCCCAAAACCGATCATGTGGATTTTGCTGATATGCCAGAATTGGAGCGCTACATGCTTCATCAACTGGCACTTTTGGAAAAGACCGTTCAGGACGGTTATGACGCCTATGACTTCAAACGCGTCTTCGGTGCGCTATCGCGTTTCATGAATTTGGATTTGTCTGCCTTCTATTTCGACATTCGCAAAGACACTTTATATTGTGATCCGATTTCCAGCCAAACACGCAAAGCTGCATTGTGTGTTGTCGATCTGATTTTCGATAGTCTGATCCGTTGGTTGGCACCTATTATGCCTTTTACCTGCGAAGAGACTTGGCTGTATCGCAACAATGGTCTGGAGGCTTTATCAGAAGGAGCACCCGGTGGCGCGGACGTATCATCCATTCATTTGCAGGATTTTAAGGCATCTCCTAAAAACTGGCAGGACAATGATTTGGCCGAGAAATGGGCAACCATTCGACGAGCCAGACAAGTCGTGACAGGTGCCTTGGAAATTCAGCGTAGGGACAAAAATATCGGCTCCTCTCTGGAAGCTGCGCCGATTGTTTATCTCGAGGATGCTGCATTTCATGGACTGCAGCAACAGTCCGACTTTGCAGATATCTGTATCACCAGCGGTATTCAGCTTGAAAATCAAAAGGGCCCTGAAGACGCTTTCCGTTTGGAAGAAATGCCAGGCGTTTCTGTCGTCTTTGCAAGAGCAGAAGGTGAAAAATGTGCTCGGTCTTGGAAGTTCTCCACCGAGATTGGTGGCGACACCGAGTTTCCTGATGTCACTCCACGCGATGCAAAGGCGTTGCGAGAACTGGCCTCCGCAGGCCTTTTGGATACCTAAACAATGACTGCCACTAAAAAATGGCCTTTATGGAGCTCCAACGCAGCAACTGTGCTGCGTTGGAGTTTTTTCATTTTGGTGGCTGATCAATTGACAAAGCTATGGATTTTGTTTGGTCTAAGCATGCGCGAAGGTGATCGTCTTGAGATCACACCATTCTTTGATCTTTTGATGGTTTGGAACAGGGGTATCAGCTACGGGCTGTTCCAGCAAAGCGACGGCATTGGGCGATGGCTTTTGGTCGTTGTTGGCCTCATCGCATGTGCGGTGGTCTGGATATGGGCCAATAGAAGTCAATCGCGATGGTTGGTCATCGGTGCGAGTTTTATAATCGGTGGCGGTATTGGAAACACCATCGACAGAATTGCTTATGGTGCGGTGGCAGATTTTGCTTCGCTTCATGCATTTGGGTTTTATTGGTATGTGTTTAATATCGCTGATGTTGCAATCGTTGCAGGATTTCTTTTGCTCATGTATGAGATGTTATGGTTGGGCTCCGATCAAAATCAGGGGCGTGATCAGGGCGATATGTCTTAATTGCGCCATCATGCTTTTACAAAAGCGGATGGCTTTCAAAGTTTGCTAAGGGTTTTAGGGCAGGCTGAACATTGGCAAGATAGCCTTTTGAGTTGAACAGGTGTTGCATTGATCGTCGGGTATTCCTTCAAAAAAGTCCTTAAGGCAGGCGCTGCATTTGGTATGTTGGCATCTATGTTGGTGTTGGCAGGGTGTAATACGTCCACCTATGGTACAGGCCGTTCTGTGGAATTGGCCATGATTGAGGAATTGACTGGGAATCTTGCAGGCGGCGGCAAGAAAAAGCAGGAGCCGATTGACTATAAGGCTCGCTCTGAACTTGTTCTGCCACCATCTGCGCAATTGCCGTCACCTGAGCAAAAAGTTGCTTTGTCACAATCCTCTGCATGGCCGAATGACCCAGATCAGAACAGGGCTGCTGCGAATGTTTCCGGTGAGATTCCAGAAGAATTCCGCAAGGGCCGGTTAGCGCGGGGATCCACTCAACGCAACACTGACGTGAGTCCAATAGACGTCACAGAAATGAACACGGCGCAGCGACTTGAAGCGCAACGAAAATTCCGTGAGCAACGCGCTGCAATGGGAACGGGTAGTGCCACAGAGCGTCGTTACCTAACTGATCCACCGGTTGAATACCGGGTGCCTTCTGCTAACGCACCGCAGCCGGATGATATCGAAGTGAGCACAGCTCCACGGACGCTTTTTGGTTCTTTGTGGAAACGCATGCGCAACTAAGCCTGCATTCAGCTCTATAATAACGCTTCCGAATCATACGCGGCTAACGACGTACGCGTGCTCTTGGGGCAAATTTTTATGACCATCCGTCAATTATCGGAAGGCACGATAAATCGCATCGCTGCCGGTGAAGTGGTTGAACGGCCAGCAAGTGTCGTCAAAGAGCTTGTGGAAAACTCAATCGATGCGGGTGCAACGCGCATTGATATTGTCACAGCTACCGGCGGTAAGACTTTGCTGCGTGTGACAGATAATGGCCGAGGCATGAATGCAGAGGATCTCGCACTTGCAGTCGAGCGCCATTGTACCAGCAAGCTCAACGAGGACGACCTATTCGACATTCAGAGCCTTGGTTTTCGCGGTGAGGCTTTGCCGTCAATCGGATCTATCGCTGAATTGTCTATTAAGAGTCGCAAGCAGGGCGAAGAGAGCGGTTGGCACATTACTGTCGACGGCGGTAAAAAATCACAAATCACACCGACCGGCCAAAATACTGGAACCCAAATCGAAGTCCGCAATCTGTTCTTCACGACACCTGCGCGTTTGAAGTTCCTGAAGTCTGATCGGGCCGAGACCGGAGCCATAACGGATGTCGTTAAACGTTTGGCGTTGGCGCATCCCGATATCCGTTTTTCAATTGGTGGTTCAGATCGAAGCTCATTGGACTATGGCGCCGCTTCAGGTGATGAAGCGCTGTTATCACGCGTTACCCAAGTTATGGGCAAAGACTTCAGCGAAAACGCCGTTCCAATTGATGCCATCCGTGAAAACGTGCGATTGACCGGTTTTGCGGCTGTACCGACTTTTAACCGCGCCAACACGCTTTCCCAGTTCTTTTTTGTGAATGGTCGTCCGGTCAGAGACCGGCAATTGCTTGGTGCATTACGAGCGGCGTATGCTGATTTTCAGTCCAAACACCGTCATCCTGTCGCTGCATTGTTTATTGAGATTGATCCTCATCAGGTAGATGTGAATGTCCATCCGACCAAGGCAGATGTGCGCTTCAAGGATGCAGCCTTGGTTCGTGGGTTGATTATAGGAGCCTTGCGAGAGGCTATGGCAAATACCGGTCATCGTTCGGCAACAACTGGCGGTGCAGAAGCCCTTGCGTTATTAGCCAGGCGCCCGTTTGATCAGCAGAGACCTACTGACTGGAAACAGTCGCCTTTTCGGCCGGAAGATGGCGCTTCATTTGCACATTCGCCCGATATTCACTCCCAAAGTACGGATGCATATGCCAACGGCATGTCCGACAACGCTCAAACTGCATATGAGGGGCCAAACTCCGGAGGAGGTTTTGCTGAATTTCAAGTTCCCTCAGCCGATACCAGAGCAATGAACATTGACGCCCGAACTGAGGAGCAATCTGCTCTACCTCTTGGCGCTGCACGTGCTCAAATTCATGAGAACTACATTGTGGCGCAAACGCAGGATGGACTGGTTATCGTTGATCAGCATGCGGCGCATGAACGCTTGGTCTACGAGCGCCTAAAAGATGCAATGGACAAGAAGTCTGTACCCAGCCAAATGTTGCTGATCCCCGATATCATTGATTTACCAGAGGAAGATGTTGATCGGTTGGAGGCTCGCTCAGAGGAGCTTTCAGAACTCGGATTGCATCTGGAACGCTTTGGCCCTGGCGCAATATGTGTGCGCGAGACCCCATCGCTTTTGGGCGAAACCGATGTCAAAGGACTTGTGCGAGACATTGCCGATGATCTGGCAGAGTTGGATCAATCCACGCGGCTTGCTGAACGGCTACACTATGTTGCTGCAACAATGGCCTGCCATGGCTCTGTGAGATCAGGTCGACGCCTTCGTGCAGAGGAAATGAATGCATTGCTTCGTGATATGGAGGCAACGCCAAACTCAGGTCAGTGCAATCATGGCCGCCCGACCTATGTTGAGCTGAAGCTTGCAGATATTGAAAAGCTGTTTGGACGACGTTGATTTACAAGGGCCTTGATTTACAACGAACTTGGTTCTTCTGCGGCCTAAATAAACGTCTCCAGTGCCAAACCCGCGAACAACAACAAACCTGCATTCCGGTTTGAGCGGAACTGTTTGAGACATCGATCTGGATTTTCGGGTTGTAACGAAGCAACCTGCCAACCAAGATGAGCTGCAAAGGCCGCCAGTCCGATCGAAGATGCAACTCCACCACCGACGGAGAAAATAGCTAAGGCTACCAATATAATTGCGCCGCCAAAGAACATTCCAATCAGTTTTTGTGAATTTGCGCCAAATGCACGAGCGGTCGATTTCACACCAATAACGGCGTCGTCTTCCTGGTCTTGATGTGCATAAATAGTGTCGTATCCGACCGTCCAAAGAATAGCACCAAAATACAAAAAGAATGGTGCTGCATGGGTCAGTGCACCAAAAATCACGGAAAAGCCCATGAGAGCACCCCAAGAAAAAGCAAATCCCAGGACAACCTGGGGCCAATTGGTGATGCGTTTCATGAAGGGATAGATTGCCACAATTGGCAAGGAGCACAAACCAAGAATAATTGTGTATTTGTTGAACTGCACCAACACCAACAATCCAGTTAGCGCTTGAAGTGCAACAAAGATTTGTGTCTGGCGAACGGTAACCTGGCCAGAAGGCAAGGGCCGGGATTTTGTTCTTGCTACTTTCGCATCGATATCCCGGTCAATCAGATCATTATAGGTGCAGCCAGCACCACGCATCGCAATTGCGCCGATCATAAATAATACCAAATGCCAGACATTCACAAAATTGTTGGAAGCCTCGGCAGCAAGAGCCGCTGACCACCAACAAGGTAGCAGCAAGAGCCACCAACCAATGGGCCTATCCCAGCGGGCTAGCCGTGCATAGGGTCTCAGCCACTCCGGGGCGCGCGTATCAACCCAGTGACCCTTTACAGCGTCTGCCACACTCTTTTGTGTATCTGTTGCATCATCCATAATCTGACCTTTGGCGTGCAATGCCGTGTGCGTCAAGAGGCAGTGTTTGACCCGGTGTTAGGGCTAGTACTGGGAAAGGTGGCTTTACCAGCTTTGATGGTCATGGTACCGGCAGGCAATTGGAAAATCGGAAAACAAAACAATGAATGTATTTCTAATTGGCCATGGCGGCCGTGAACACGCTCTTGGCTGGAAACTCGCACAATCGCCAATGCTTACAACGCTATGGTCGACGGGTTCCAACCCTGCATTGTCGGCGATCAGCAAGCCAAGCAATGTCGATGCGGCGGATCATCCCAGTGTTGTTCAGTTTTGCAAAGCCAATCAAATCGAGCTTGTTGTTGTTGGTCCGGAAGCCCCGCTGGTTGCCGGTTTGGTGGATGATTTGCAGGCCGCTGGAATTGCGGCATTTGGCCCTTCAAAAGCGGCGGCACAATTGGAGGGTTCAAAATACTTTACCAAAGCAGTTTGTGACGAAGCGAAGATTCCAACTGCAGGCTTCGGTCATTTTTCAAATTTGAACGATGCAAAAGCATATTTGGGTGAAACTGGCGCGCCAATCGTCATAAAAGCAGATGGTTTGGCTGCAGGTAAAGGCGTTACGGTTGCCATGACTATGGATGAAGCGAACTCCGCATTGGAAGATTGCTTTGCTGGTCATTTTGGTGATGCGGGGGCAAGCGTTGTCATCGAGGAGTTTCTGAACGGGGAAGAGGCCAGCATCTTCGTTTTATGCGATGGTGAAAACATGCTCACCTTGGCAAGCGCACAAGACCACAAGCGTGTTGGCGATGGCGATATCGGGCCAAACACGGGTGGAATGGGCGCCTATTCTCCTGCACCAGTTGTGAAAGAAAGCGTTCTTCAGCAAACACTTGATCAAATTATTGCGCCGACTCTCAAAACTTTATCGGATCGGGGAACGCCGTATCGTGGCGTCCTCTATGCGGGCCTTATGATCAATGAAGAAGGTCCCAAACTGATTGAATATAATTGCCGCTTCGGAGATCCTGAGTGTCAGGTTCTTATGATGCGTATGAAGAGTGATTTGCTGCCGTTATTGCTTGCAAGCGCTACCGGGAGCCTCAAAGATGCTCACATTGATTGGCACGATGCTGCAGCGCTAACTGTTGTGCTTGCATCTAACGGATATCCTGGCGCGTATAAAAAGGGGACAATTATCTCTGGATTGGACAAACTGTCTGACGCAGATGATGTAGTAGTTTTTCATGCTGGAACGAAGCAGGATGGAGCAAATATCGTATCTGATGGCGGTCGTGTTCTGACAGTGACAGCTTTGGGCGACACAATTTCTCAAGCACAAAGCGCCGCGTATAAGGCGGTTGAATCAATTGATTGGCCCGAAGGCTTTTGTCGAAAAGATATTGGCTGGCGCGCGGTTTAAACGAAGCAAGGATCGATTGAGATGCCAGCATCCTCTAACAACAGACCAGCATCAATTGCGCTAGGCGGCGGCGGCGCGCGCGGTTTAGCACATGTTGTTGTGCTTGAGGTTCTCGATGAACTTGGGGTGAAGATTGAGGCTGTCTCAGGCACATCAATAGGCGCGATTATTGGCGCTGGCTATGCCAATGGACTTAGCGGCAAGGATATTCGAGAAGCCACAGTGGCACTTTTTGCTGATCGAAGCGCTGTTCTGCAGTCGCTTTGGAAGCTACGGGGCGATAGATTGCTACCAAAGCTTTCGGTCACTAATATTGATCCGCTGCTCGTGCTGGAAACATTCGTTGGCGATTTGATTCCTCATAGGTTTGATGAACTAAAAACACCTTTGGCAATTGTCGCGTCTGATTTTTATGGATGGAAGGAAAAGGTGTTCAAGAGCGGTGATTTGCGAAAAGCCGTAGCTGCCTCCATTGCAATTCCTGTTCTGTTTTCACCAATTCGCTCTGATGGGCGTGTTCTGGTCGATGGTGGTTTTGTAAATCCATTACCGTTTGATCATTTGCCTGCAGATATGATGACAATAGCAGTGGATGTGACTGGTGGGCCCAAAGCACCACCTATGGAACACGACCAAATTGAAATGCCTCTGCCAAGCGTTCGCGACATGTTGTTCGGCTCAACACAATTGGTCATGCAATCAATTACAAATGAAAAGCTCAAAGCGCGGCGCCCGGATGTTCTGATTAGTCCGCCTATTGAGGCATACGGCGTTCTTGATTTTCTCAAAGTTGAAGAAATTCTGGCGGCGGCGGACGCAGAACGTGACGGTATAAAACGGCAGATCGAAACCAAATTTGATTTTTAGCGTTTCGCTGCGAAAAAACGCTTCAGCAACTCAGATGATCTGGCTTCGCCTATTCCGCTGTATACATCTGGCGCGTGGTGACAGCTTGAATGTGAAAAATACTGAACGCCGCTCTCGGCACCGCCAGTTTTCTCATCATGTGCGCCAAAATACAGTCTTTCAATACGCGCAAAAGAGATTGCAGCAGCGCACATTGGGCAAGGCTCGAGCGTTACATAAAGATCGCAACCCGTCAGCCGCTGGCTTTTAAAAGCTGCACCACCGGCACGAATAACCAGCATTTCTGCATGAGCGGTTGGATCATTTAGTTCAAGAGTTCGGTTTCCGGCACGGGCAATAACTCTATTGTCCTTGACAAGTACGGCTCCGACCGGCACTTCCCCACGATTGGCAGCCGCTTGTGCTTCCTCGAAAGCGAAATCCATGTAACTGTTAAACATTGTCGTTTTCTCAACTCTCGACACCGATGGACCTTATGACATCTGATTCAGAAAAAGGCGACCGTATCGCCAAGGTTATGGCTCGCGCCGGACTATGCTCTCGTCGCGACGCGGAGCGTTGGATCGCGGATGGCCGTGTTTTCGTAAATGGCAATAGGCTGGACAGTCCAGCCTTGAACGTAGGTCCCCACGATGAAGTTGTGGTTGATGGCAAGACAATGCCAACTAAAGAGCGGACAAGGCTTTGGCTCTATCACAAGCCAAAGGGGCTCATTAGTTCCAATAAGGATAGCGAAGGCCGCCCGACTGTTTTTGCAAACCTGCCAAAAGATATGCCGCGAGTCATAAGTGTTGGGCGCCTGGATATTAATACAGAAGGCCTGTTGCTGCTGACTAATGATGGTGCACTTGCGCGCCATTTGGAATTGCCAAGCACCGGCTGGCTGCGCCGCTATCGTGTGCGCGCATTTGGTCGTGTGACACAAGTCGAATTGGACAAGTTGGCAGACGGTATCGCCATTGAAGGCGTTCTTTACGGCGCGATTGAAGCCGAGTTGGAGAGAATTCAAGGCTCCAACTCATGGATTACAATCGGAATCCGCGAAGGTAAGAACAGGGAAGTTAAAAAGATCCTTGAGTATCTGGGGTTGGCCGTTAACAGGCTTATTCGAACATCCTACGGACCGTTTCAGCTTGGTGAAGTTGGAACTGGCGATGTCAGTGAGATAAGAAGCAGAACCCTGCGCGATCAGCTGGGACCAACTCTGGTTTCAGAACTTGGCCTGAGTTTTGAAGGTCAGGAACCAGCACCTACTGCGCAAAAACAACCCGACAAACGGCAATCATCAGGTAAAAAAACTGGTACGGGCTGGAAAGCGGGTTTCGCAGATAAGGCTGGTACGCAATCTAAACTAGGCCCGAAACACAAAACAAAACCACGAGACAGGCAAGCTGAAGCGCTGGAACGTTTGAGTACATCCAAGCCGACAAGGTCTAAGTCAGGTTCTGGGTCTAAACCTGATTCTGGAAGAAACTCTAACGGGAATTCTCCGACTAATAAACGGACAGGAGCTCCGCGTGCGGATCGTCGCAGGTAAGTTCAAAGGTCGCAGACTAACAGAGCCGAAATCAAACGATGTGCGCCCGACAAGCGATCGCGCTCGTGAAACCATTTTCAACATTTTGCAACATGGCTGCGGCGTTTCGTTCGAGGGTATGAGAGCTGTTGATCTGTTTGCTGGCACCGGTGCGCTTGGGCTTGAAGCCTTGTCTCGCGGCGCAAGTTTTTGTTTGTTTGTTGAGCAGGCGGCAGAGAGCCGTGCGCTGATACGCACAAATGTAGAGGCTTTGGGCCAAACCGGCGCAACCAAAATCTATCGTCGCGATGCAACTAATCTGGGCATGTCGTCGAAACTGGGTCAGTTCGACTTGGCTTTGTTGGACCCCCCATACGGAAAAGAGTTGGGTGAAGCCGCGCTTAGTTCCCTGCACGAAGGGGGCTGGTTTGCGGACGAGGCTATCTGTGTTCTGGAAGAGAGAAAGGGCGTCGAAGTTTCAATCCCGACACCCTTTGAAGTTCTGGATAGAAGAGAGCTTGCAGACACTCAGATCATTTTCTTGCAAGTTCTCAAAACTTAGTGCCTGGCTATAATTTCTGCCGCTGGAGAGAAGGCAACAACATTTGAGTCCATCACACCGACGTGGCGATTTGTCTGAAACCTGGTGCGGCGTTTTGCAAGAGGACTGCCAAAGCGTCGTGGCAGCGGAGAAGATGCAGAAGCGGCAATACCATTGATATCATTCGCTTCGCCGACTGCCGGTGGTGTTACGATTTCTCCATCCAAACCGATCAATCGAATTGGAAGATCTAACATCTCGCTCCAAGTCGCCCAGTCTTCGGCCAGATGCTCTGGGCACTCGGCTTCCGCAAGAACGATATTTAAATCATTATCGGAATGAACAAGCTCAAGGCGCGCATAAATGCGTTTGTCTTCGTCGTAAGATGACAAAATGCGAACGGCTACCATCTCGTAGCTCGTAATGGCTGCATTCACATTAAGCTCAATGCCACACGTTAAACGATGCCGCAGAACAACACGCTCAGTGTCCAGCAAGGTTAGCCCAGTCAATTCTTTATCGCCTGAATACGGTAACTCGCCCGGATCAATCCGGTTTGTAAGAGTTGGGCTCGGTTTTTTCTTCCTGCATACGGGTGCAACTGATCCAATGCACAGATTGTCGTTGGCACATGCGCTTCGTTCTTGAACTACACCAAAGAAATTTTTTACGTTCACAGCCGACCCTCAATTGATCACTTAATTGATTTTTCTGAAGCGATATTTGCGCCTCAAGTGTTCAAGTCGTGCTAAGTTTTCTGGTTAAAAAACTGTTGTTTTACAATAGGTTAGTGAATTATTTCAGGAATGCATAAAATTGTTCCCATTGTGTTTTACCATTTGTAAAGGCTGGCATCGGGCCCGGCGCACTTGCAGTGAATCAGCAGACACCCTAATAGGAGACCATCATTCCAAACATGAAGAAAAGTGCGCTTAACGCATGAGTAAGACCGACATTGCCGGCCCAGATCTTCAACAATTGACAGATGCAGCTAATGCATTGATGTCAAAGGCACTTAAAGCAGGTGCTGATGCAGCGGATGTCGTTATTTCCCGCTCTAGTTCAACCGGCGCAAGTGCGCGATTGGGTGTGATTGAAAACACCTCGCAGTCCGAGAATGACAGCCTGTCGCTTAGGGTGTTTTGTGGAAAACGTGTTGCTTCCGTTGCTTCCAAGGCGGGGCGAATAGCTGCTGACGGTAACGCACTTGTTGAGCGAGCTGTGGCAATGGCCGCATCCGCACCTGAAGATGAGTTTTCAGGATTAATAGATTCAAGCGATATCGCGGGCAGTTGGCCTGAGCTCGATTTGTTCGACACGACAGATATTGATCCCGATGAGCTTGCGAATGACGCAATTGCCCTTGAGGAAATCGCAAGAGACAATGAAGGCATAACAAATTCCAATGGCGCCTCCGCAAGCTTTGGAATGGGCGGAATGGTCCTTGCCGCATCCAATGGTTTTTCTGGTGCATATTTGGGAACGCGACATTCTCGTTCTGTGTCTGTCGTTGCTGGCGAAGGCACTGGCATGGAGCGCGACTATGATTATGATAGTCGCAGCCATTTGTCGGATCTACGCGGATTAGAAGATATCGCAAAATCCGCTGCCGAGCGAACTTTGGCGCGTATGAATCCCAGGAAGGTAGAAACTCAGCAAGTTGCTGTCCTTTTTGATCAACGAATTTCAACGAGCTTTCTTGGTCATTTATCAAGTGCAATAAACGGTGCTTCCATCGCAAGGGGCTCCAGCTTCCTAAAAGAACGCCTTGGCGAGTTGGTGTTTCGTTCCGACGTTAACATTGTCGACGACCCGCATTTAACACGCAAAGCAGGATCACGCCCATTCGACGCTGATGGTACAAGCGAAGGCCAACTACAATTGGTTGAAAACGGCATACTAAAGACGTGGCTTCTAGATAGCTACAGCGCCAGAGAACTGGGACTAGCATCAAACGGACGAGCTGCTTTTTCTGGAAGCGGTACACGCCCCGCTACATCCAATTTTTGGATGGAAGCAGGAAAGACCACGCGCGCAGATATGATTGCTTCCATGGACCGTGGTCTGATTGTCACAGACTTTATTGGGCATGGGGCAAACATTGTGACGGGCGACTATAGTCGTGGTGTTTCTGGGTTTTGGGTTGAGAACGGTGAAGTCGTCTATCCTGTTAGTGAAATGACGCTGGCTGGTTCGCTTCCGGATATCTTTGCAGGGCTTGTTCCAGCCGATGATCTGGAATTTGTAGGCGCCGTAAACGCGCCGTCCCTCTACATTGAAGGACTGACACTTGCAGGACGTTGAGACATCCAAAATTGAGAACACTGACTTAACTCTTATTGATACGGCGGCAAGAGAAGCTGGCGCTATTGCTTTGGGTTATTTTCAAAATGATCTAGAAGTTTGGCTCAAACCTGGCGACTCCCCTGTCACAGAAGCTGATTTTGCTGTCGATAAATTTTTGGCAAAAATGTTGCAAAGCGCTCGGCCCAGCTATGGTTGGCTCTCGGAAGAAAGCGAAGACGATCCCGCGCGATTGTCCGCTGATCGCTTGTTTGTTGTTGATCCTATTGATGGAACGCGCGGTTTCATGGCCGGTTCCAAGGACTGGACAATCAGCATTGCCATAGTAGAGCGGCAAAATCAGACTAATGATCCCAAGATATGGCGCCCGGTGACGGCTGCACTGTTTAACCCTTGTCGTGACGAGATGTATTTGGCCGAAAGCGGGAAGGGTGCTTTCTTAAATGGCACAGCAATGCAGGTTACAACAAAGCCAGCAATCTCCGGTGCAGACATCTCCATTTCAAAGCCGATGTATAGCGGCATGAATTTAGAACAATTAGGTGCAGTCAGAACACGGCATATTCCCTCGCTTGCTTATCGTCTTGCTTTGGTTGCCTGTGGTAAGGTTTCGGCAGCAGTCGCCCGGCCCAATTCTCACGATTGGGACCTTGCTGCCGCTGACCTTTTGGTGCAGGAAGCTGGTGGAATTCTTTTGGGCGAACATGGCTCTCATGTTAGCTACAATGCTGAGATGCCAAAACATGGGGTTTTGGTTGCGGCGGACGAACAATTAGGTCGCGCCCTATTGGATCTTGCAATCTAGGTTGAGCCAAGATTTGGCGAAACCACATTAACGGAACAGGTGAACTATGAGCGATTCAGAACAAGAACAATTGCTTCATCTCGTCTTTGGTGGTGAGCTTGAAGATCTGAGTCAAGTTGAATTCAAGGACCTTGAACAACTTGATGTCGTTGGCATCTACCCAAATTATGCAGCAGCTTACGCAGTCTGGAAAACGAAGGCGCAAATGACCGTCGATAATGCCCAAATGCGTTACTTCATCGTTCATATGCACAAGCTAATGAACCCAGATGCTACGGACTAATTCTACTAAACCCGATTTTGAATTGGTATAATTTTGGCTGATATTACGGCATCGAAAAGGCCTGCAAAATCGTCTGCTACTGAAGCAGAACTGCTTGCTCCTGCGCAATTTTCTCGCGGAGCCGACACGTTCGATACCGTTGAATTCACGCCACGCGAGATGATTGAGCGGATTGCAAAAGTCTATCTCAAGCCATTGTGGAGAGTTCTGGCTGTATCATTGGCCGCAATGACCTTTATGGCAGCCACAACCGGAGCCTTGCCATTTTTGATGCAGCAGGTTGCTGACAAAGTGTTCGTCGCTAAGGATGAACGCTTGTTGTTCATACTGCCAATATTGGTTGTAGGGATCATGTTCATGCGCGCTGCTGCGGACTACATCAGCCGTGTGACCCTCGCGCAAATTTCCAATGAAGTAGTTGGTGCGCTGCGAATTGATATGTTCAATAGCCTCACGCGTGCTGATATGAGCTACTTGGAAGCGATGCACAGTGGCCGGTTTGTGGCCGCCTTCATGTCCGATGTAGGGTTGGTGAACAACGCAGCGGCTGGAACACTGACCGCACTGGTCAAAAATGGCCTAACGGCTCTTTTCCTCGTTGGCGCGATGATTTGGCTAGACTGGTTCTTAGCGATACTTGTCTTAATGGGCGCACCGTTTGCGATCTATTTTATGACAAAGCAAAAGCGAAAAATTAGAGAGTCGACTCGCGGAATGCTGCAAGAAACAGGCGATTTTTCCTCGCTGATTGCACAAATGCTACGCGGTGTACGCATTATCAAAGCTTACGGTCAGGAAGGTCAGGAGGAAGCCCGTTTTGCTGCATCTATTCGTAGGGTTATCGGACACCTTATGCGCCAGGCACGCGCCCAATCATCTATGGGGCCAACAACTGAAGCTCTTACCGGTGTTGGCTTCGCTGCTGCTATTCTCTATGGCGGTTGGCAAGGTATAAATGGTAACGTTACCCTTGGTAGCTTTATGGGCTTTATGACTGCTGCAATGTTGGCTTACCAACCTATGAAAGCTCTTGCCGCCTTGCAGGGGCAACTGACACAAGGCACGGAAGCCGCGAAGCGTGTCTTCACACTCATAGACCATGCACCGGAAGTAAATGACGACAACAGCAATGGTGCGCTGGTCGTTGAAAATGGTGAAATCGTTTTCGAAGATGTTTGCTATTCCTACGATGGCGAAACTCAGGTTTTGACGGATTTCTCTCTTAAAATTCCAGCTGGGAAAAAGGTTGCGCTTGTTGGGCCTAGTGGCTCTGGCAAAACGACAGTTATGAACCTAACCATGCGGTTTTTCGACCCAACCAGCGGGCGTGTTTTGATTGATGGGCAGGACATAACATCTAAAAGCATAGCAAGTGTTCGAGCTGCGACAGCGTTGCTTACACAGGATCCGGTTTTGTTTGACGACACCATTCAGTCGAACATTGAATATGGTATGGAGAATGTGGATGAGGCGGCGCTGCACGGTGCCGCACAAGCCGCAGCTGCGCATGAATTCATTCAGGAGTTTCCGCATGGCTATGCTACGGAAGTTGGTGAAGCCGGAGCTCTTTTGTCTGGCGGTCAGAAACAACGTATTGCCATTGCACGTGCTCTTTTAAAATCTGCTCCGGTTCTTCTTCTGGATGAACCAACCAGTGCTCTTGATCCTGGAAGCGAATCCAAAATCCAAAAAGCACTGGAAACTCTGTTTGCCGGCCGGACGGTTTTGATGATTGCGCACCGATTGACGACGGTGAAAGATGCAGATCTGATTTGTGTATTAGATCAGGGTAGGTTGGCAGAATCTGGCACACATGATGAGCTGCTTTCAAAGAACGGGCTTTATGCTGCCTTTTGCAGAAATCAGTCTGGCGACGATACGTCAAATGATGCACCTCAAGATATTGTTGATGCTTAACGATGCGCAACTGGCTTAAACAGCTTTCAAAGTCGCGCG
>JBGCFS010000029.1:0-50635 GCA_045107035.1 Hyphomicrobiales bacterium | reverse complement strand
ACACCAGAAGAAAAAGCCATGTTCCGCGATGCAGCTGCACCGGTCTATGACTGGTTCAAAGGCAACATTCGCGAAGGTGAAGCCATCTATAATGCTTTGGTTGAGGCAGCAACCGCAGCTGAAAGTAAAATTGATGGCGCTGCCATGATGGACGTTAAATAGTCCATCGCACAGCACCAAATACCTGGCCGCTTCGACGCTCTGTCGAAGCGGCCTTTTTTATGGACTAGTCGTCCGGGTAAAGATGGCCCTTATAGTCATCGATAAGAATTTCAGCCTTTGCGATTTGTTCCGGCGTCATCTTCTTTACAACTTCATTCATGGATATTGCTGCATCCGGATCGCCTCCAATGGCTGACAACACATACCAAGTATATGCGCGCACCAAATCCGGAGCTGGAATACCGCGTCCAACTTCATAATACCAACCAATGCCCGACTGCGCGCCTGGATGTCCTTTGAGCGACGAACGCAAATACCAATCGAAAGCACGCTCATCATCACGTTCAACTCCCAGGCCCATGGCATACATGACACCGATGAGCTCTTCAGCATCAGCATTCCCACCCTGTGCGAGTGGCAAAAAGATCTCATGCGCCTCTTTGAATTTATTGGCTTTCATCGCAGTGAGGCCATCGAAAAAATCTGCCGCGCTAGCGTTTGGGAGAACGAGGAAACTCAACGCAACGAGGATGATTTGACCAGATAACTTCCAACGATGAACGGTTCTGTTCACTGCAATCACATTAAAACTCCATCACGAATCCACGGTACAATTCTATACTTGGCCTATAGCTGGCATAATGCAGAGTACAAACGCAACTTGGCGCGGGAAAGCCCTCGACATATGGCACAACAGAGTCTTATAAAAGACACAAGACTAAACTCGGTCTCCATACGACAGATTAGGCTGCTCTAAATAGCAAAAATTGGGATTGGCTGATGGCCACTGTCATTTCACTTGGCGTCGCCGTTCAGGATTTTGTCTTCTCCGTAGATGAAATTCCGACGCAGGCACAAAAATATCGCGCAAATAATTTTGCGCTTTCAGGAGGCGGTTGTGCAGCAACCGCAGCGGTGGCTGTTGCGCGACTTGGCGGCATCTCAAACCTCATCTCCAGGCTTGGAAATGATTTTACCGCGGATATAATCGTAAAAGACCTCGAAGATGATGGTGTTGGTTGTTCTGGGGTTAAGCGCTTTGATGGCCTTATGTCTCCCATGTCTGCTGTTATGGTGGATCACTCGGGCGAACGCATGATCATGGGTTTCCGGGACGATGGCATACCCACCGACCCTAGCTTTGTTGGCGATTGCTTTGGACCTACCACAGACGCTGTTTTGGCTGACAGCCGTTGGGCAGAAGGTGCTGTGCACCTGTTCGAGCTGGCAAATGCCGAGAACATTCCAGCTGTTTTTGATGGAGAAATGCCATTTGGCGATATCGAACGTGTAGCTGTTGACCTGTCGACCCATCCGGTTTTCTCAGCACAAGGTCTTAGAGAATACGCCGAAAGTGACAATCTGCTGGCAGGCTTGTTGACGGCTTCGGCAAACCGCGATGGCCGTTGGACCGCTGTTACGGACGGACAAAATGGGGTATTCGTCGCACAAGGCGGCGCTGTTCAACGCCTACCCGGATTTTCCATTGACGTGGTCGATACACTTGGTGCTGGTGACGTTTGGCATGGCGCATTTACACTCGCCCTGGCTGAAGGGCAAAACGAAGAACAGGCACTGGCTTTTGCTTCTGGTGCGGCTGCATTGAAATGCACCGCCTTTGGCGGTCGCAAGGGCACTCCCACACGGGCCGCGCTGAATAATTTTCTTGCAAATCACACAACACGGATGGAGCCGATCTCCTCATGACAACATCTCTTTCTCACGGAAAACTCTGGGGTCTACGCCGCATGGCAGACGCGACCGGGCGTTTCAAAATGCTAGCCGTAGATCAACGTCCTCCGATCAAAAATCCAATCGCGAAATACCATGGCAAAGACCAAGCGCCTTATGAAGATGTAACCCGGTTCAAGCTGATGTTGCTGGAAGAATTGCAGTCGAGCGCAACAGCCATGCTTCTGGACCCGCATTTCGCATTGCCAAAGGGCATGCGGATGATTGATCCAGCGAATGGCCTGATCGTTACATTGGAAGACTCATTGTTTGGCGAAACCGATGGCGGTCGCACCTCTTCGGAGATCGATAACTGGCCCGTTGAGAAAATCAAACGCGTTGGCGGCGATGCGGTGAAGGTACTTGCTTGGTACCGCCCGGACGCATCAGCAGCCGTGTGCCAGGCGCAAAAGGACTTCACCAAACGAATTGGCGATGCCTGCGCAAAATATGACATTCCGTTCCTGTTTGAATTGCTCGTCTACCCAATGGCCGGTGATGCGCATCAAACCAAAGATTATGTTGAGATGCAGGGCAAAGATTCCGCCCATGTACTGGAAAGCGTGGCTGAATTTGCCAAGCCTGATTATGGCGTGGATGTGTTCAAGCTTGAAAGCCCGGTTGGCGCCAGTGTCGCTGCCGGAAACAGTTCCATGGGTGCAAGCGCAATTCAGGACCTGTTTGACGAAATGGGCCGCTTGTCTGCACGCCCTTGGGTCATGCTGTCCGCGGGCGCAGATAAGCCTGCGTTCAAGAACGTGCTAGACTATGCCTACAATGCCGGCGCATCCGGTTATCTGGCTGGACGAGCCATTTGGCTTGATGCTTTTGCCGCCTACCCCGACTGGGATAAGATCCGCTCAGGCTTGCAGGCCAACGCCGTTCCTTACATGCAAGAGATCAATGCTTTGACAGATGCAAAGGCTTTGCCGTGGTATAATCATGATCTGTATTCTGGCAGTGTCGGTCCGGATTTCTCGATTGATGATGCGGATGCTGCGTTCCGAAACAATTACCCTGGCTTTTAAGGACTATTCACATGGCATCTATAGGCGTTCTGGCACTTGGTCGCCCAACCTTTGATGTGGCATTTGCTGAGGAGCTTTTGACAAAAGCGCATTCAGCACTGCTGGAAAGCGGCCATGACATTCATGGCGGATCGCACCTTCTGTTTGACGCAGATGCAACCGTGGATGCGCTGGAGACGCTGAAAGCCGAACAGCTGGACCTGATCTTGATCCTTCAAGTGACATTTACGGATGCCACCATGACGGTCAAGATTGCCAGTGAACTGGATGCGCCCATTGCTATATGGGCGTTTCCCGAGCCTCGCCTTGGTGGACGCTTGCGGCTGAATGCGTTCTGTGGCTTGAACCTGGCAGCACACGCCCTTGGTTTGAACGGAACCAGCTTTTCTTATGCCTATGGCGCGCCAAGCTATACGGATACAAGCGCTCTTCTAGATGATTTTTTAAGCGGAAAAAGACAAGCTGCACCGCGGTTTGGAAATGATGTCAATACCGATACCAGTTCAGTTGATGCTGCAATTGTTGCCCTAAAGGGCAAACGCATCGGACGTTTGGGTGATCATCCAGATGGCTTTGATACATGCCGCTATAACGCGCAGGCACTTGATAGCCTGGCTGGCATCAAAGTCGATGACCTGGCACTCGACACGCTCTTCGACGCAGCAAAGGATGTGCCACAGGATACGATTTCAAAAAGCCACGATACAGTTGCTCAACTTGAAGGCCTATCTGAGGTCAATCCAGAAGAACTAGATCGCTCTCTGGCGCTGCACGGCGCCCTACAAAAATTACGCAAAAGCGGAAAATATGACGCATTTGCCATCCGCTGCTGGCCTGAAACGTTTACAGAATATGGCGGTGCTGTCTGCGGCCCGGTTGGCATGATGGGCGAAGCAAAGGTCCCTTGTGCATGCGAGGCAGATGTCTATGGAGCCTTGACCAATTTGCTTGTCCAGGAAATTACGGACACACCACCATTTTTGGTTGATTTAGTTGATCTAGATACCGAAACTGAAACCGGTGTCGTATGGCATTGTGGTCAAGCCCCTATCTCAATGGCAGATCCTGAAACCGAGCCAAAGGCTGGCATACATTCTAATCGAAAAATGCCGTTGCTCTTTGAGTTCCCTCTAAAACCCGGACGGGTCACGCTTGTGCGCATCAGTCAGGCACGCGGGCAACAAAGCCTCTTTATCGCGACTGGCGAAATGAAGCGTGCGCCTTTGGCCTTTTCCGGAACAGCTGGCGTCATGACGTTTGACGCAGGCATTGAAGAAACGCTGAAGACCGTTATGGATTTCGGTCTGGAACATCACACAACGCTTTGTTATGGCGACCATGCGGAGGCGCTCACAGCAGCTGCTAGCGCGCTTGGCCTGCCAGTAACAATGGTTTGAAAGACAAAGACATGAGCGCACTTCCCCAATCCACCCAAGCACAAGAAGTAACAGAGTTCGACATTTTGAACCCTGACTGGAGTGCTTGCCGCCAGACTGAAATCTTGGGCGAAGCCAAAACCATTGCGCCAGGGCAAATACAATTTGAAACCACTGACGGTCCATTTTATGTGACCGCGATTGAAAATGGTGTCCGGTTGAATCTTGGACCTCACGACCGTCCAGACTATGGGATTTTACACGGAGACCCGGCTCCGTTACCAGTTGATGTAAAAATTGGCGATGGCGAAACGACTCTCGGATGGGGATATTTCACGCTGGTGGTTCGGCATCAACCTATGGCAATAGATTTTCGCCGATGGGATCGCGCTGTTCTAGAAACGGCGAAGGACGCGCATTTTGTCCGCGAATTCCGCCTGCCACCCTTTGCGAAAGTGGACAAAGGCTGGTTGGTAAGTCTTGACCTACCCAGTCAAGACCCTGTCTACGGGCTTGGGGAAAAATGGGGTCTGTTGGACAAGCGCGGACAGCTTGTTCATTCCTTTACTCACGACGCTCTGGGAGTGAATTCAGAACGCTCTTACAAAAACTGCCCGTTTTCCTGGTCTCCCGCTGGTTGGGGCGTGTTTGTCAACACACCTGCCCCGGTTTTGCATGCTGTTGGATTTGCACAATGGTCACATCGCTCTTACGGTTTGTTGGTCGAAGATGAAGCTGTTGATCTGTTCTTGATGGCGGGCGAAAACCCTGAACAAATTCTGGAACGATATACGCGCCTGACAGGACGTCCCGCGATGCCGCCACTGTGGAGCCTCGGCGCTATACTGTCCAAAGCATATTACCAGACTCCAGCAGAATTTCTGGAGGCCGCGCAAACAGTGCGCACCTACGGTATGCCATGCGATACCATTACATTTGATGGACGTGCTTGGCAGGACACGGATACTCGCTTCCATTTCGACTTTGACCCTAAACGATTTGATGATCCAAAAGTGATTATTGATCAGGTCAAGGAAATGGGCTTCCACGTTTGCTGTTGGGAATATCCGCTCGTATCGGTCAACAGCCCGATCTATGAAGAATTGAGCGACAAAGGATACTTTCTGAAGGATCGGCGGACGCATCTTCCATACCGATATGAATGGGATATGGAACCATTTGGCGCTGTTCTGACGCCACTACCAGATTCCAGCCTACTCGATTTTACAAATCCGGATGCGTATAATTGGTGGCGGGATGAGCACAAAGCCTTGTTTGGGCTTGGTGTTGATATGATCAAAAGCGATTTTGGCGAGCAAGTAGAACCAGATTGCGTGGCATTCAATGGCGACACAGGCGACAGGCTACACAATGTGTATCCACTTCTTTACAATCGCTGTGTTTATGAAGCGGCGGAAATGTACGCGGAAAATGGCGCTTGCCTTTTGGCCAGAGCGGGTTGGGCCAGTTCTCAACGCTACCCTGCACAATGGGGCGGAGACCCACAGGCTGATTGGGAAGGTCTTGCCGCATCCTTGCGTGGCGGCTTGTCATGGGCAAACTCTGGGGCGGCTTGTTATGCAACAGATATTGGCGGATTTTACGGCGACACCAGAGACTCAGAGCTCTTTGTTCGCTGGACTCAAGCAGCCGTTTTCTCTTCTCACATGCGTTTTCATGGCATCGGTGACCGCGCTCCGTGGTCCTATGGTGAAAGAGCTGCAAATGCAGTAATGGCGGCGCTGAAGCTGCGATACCGATTACTGCCTTACCTTTGGGAAACACTGAAAATAGCCTGCGCGTCCGGCATGCCCGTTCAACGATCTATGGCTGTTGCATTTCCCGAAGACCCCGCTTCATGGAGTTTTGACCTTCAATTTATGTTTGGACCGGACGTTTTGGTGTCTCCGATTGTGCGCACTCATGGCAAAGGGCAAACTTACCTTCCTGCAGGTCGCTGGAAACATTTAGTCACTCAAGACACGCTTGAAGGTGGCCGTGTGATCAATCACAACCTTGATCTAGAGCAAATGGCCGTTTATGTGCGTGAGGGTGCAATTATTCCATTTGGCCCAACAGTACAGCATACCGGCCAATTGGGAGATGTTCCGCTCATCGAAGAAAAGCGTCGGTACTAGTCACCACAGGGTGACAAAGGCGGGCGAAAAGGATTGATCATGCGCCTGCTTAAACTAGCGACCCGCATCAGCGCTATACTTTTGGCTGTTTGCACTTTTGCGACAATGAGTTTGGCAGCGGGCAACCGTCCATTGACGACTTTGCGCATCGGCGTGGTCGTCGGCGAAAATGTAAACTACCGCCTTGGACGGATGGAGCCCTTTCGGCTTTACCTTGAAAGTCAGTTGAAGCGAAGCGTAACGATTGAGGCGACCAGAAACTATCAGGCGTTAATAGAAGCGCATTCCAAAGGTAGGGTTCACTATGCGATTTACTCAGCTGCAGCTTATGCGAAATCTTGGGCAGCTTGCCGATGTCTTGAGCCTTTAGCGGCGCCCAAATCTCTTAGCGGCGGCCACGGCATAAGATCTGTCCTAATCGTTGCAAATGATGCACCTTACAAATCACTTGAAGATCTCAACAATAAGCGAGTGCTCTATACCGCACCTTCCACGCTTGCCGGGCACCTTGTCCCTGCAAGGGCAATGTCGATACTCAGTGGAAATGATAATTTTGTTTTTGGCGATGCAGACGTAACCCGCAATGTGATGGAAAGCTTGAGCGCTCTCAAACTTGGTAGTGCGTCTGCTATATTTGGTTGGCAAGGCTCCGAAGGTAACATGCGTGGAACCATAGCGTCGGCACAACGACGCGGCATAATCGAGGGCGGTGCCGCTAGAGTTATCTGGCAATCCGAAATCTTACCACACGGGCCCCATGCGGTACTGAATGATCTGCCGGAGGGAATTATCGATGGATTGCGCTCTGCGCTTCTACGTTTGCAACCAACCATAAGTACTATTGTTGTAAGCAACACCGATGCACAGGGACCTGTAGATTATTCGGCGGCGGATGTACTTGATGCAATTGACACAAATTTTGGCGGCGGTTTTTCGAAGATCGATCACTACGATTATCTGCCGGTCCTGAATATTATGGGCTGGGGTACAGAAAGTATCGTTCCAGCCTGGCCGTAGACTTTACCTAACTTGCCTTTTTCATCGCGTCGTATTCATCGGCAGACATGGCTGTAGCGCCACCGTTAGTGCTCACCCTCGCGCCAGAATGTCTAAACGCCGGCAAGTGTATTATTACTTTGATTGGGTGTATCGTCGCATCAAAGTAAAACACTTGTCCCTGAGCCTCTTCGAGCGCTTTTTTAAGCGCATCAAAATTGTGGCTCCAGCTCAAAATCTCTTCAGGAATTGGTGTCTTTTTGCCATTGAGGTTTGGAATTTGCTCAATGATGAATTCTGCCATGCCACCCTTTACCAGCTTGGAGCTGATATTGATTTGAGGCTTCACTTCTCCACTCAACGTATACATCATACTATAGGCTTGGCGCACAACATTGCGGATAAGCTCCGGGTCTCCGCTAACGGCCTCAAGCGCAGAATGTTCGAGCACATCCTTTGACGCACCATTGGCCACACTTTCCTGGTACCACTCGTTGATGAGCCTTTCCATGCTCACAAAAGTAGCGGCTTCATGTGGATTTTGGTCAATCTCAACCGCCGGTGTTGCCAGAAACGAGAATGCCTCTAGCTGCCGGCGCATCAAAAGGTCATTTCGTTTCGATTCCGCTTGTGCGATTGAAAGGCGGCTTGCCTCTTCTTCCTTGGTGACAAGCCTTGTAAAAAAGTTTGTGGCGTCAACAAGTACAACCTGAACACCAGCACTTTTTCGATGTTCTGTAGAATCCATAAGCGTTATATCGGCAAAACAGACTTTAGCGTTTCCTTTGGAAGTCTGCAGCATAACTTGCCCTTGGAAATGCCCGTCACTTTGCCTTTGGCAAATTTCCAATGGACTGCCATGTTTGTTGTCGGGAATTGTCGTGAATATAAAATCCAGTTCTTTGAGTCTCGCCGGTTGCTCCATTTCGAACAATTTTGCGGCAGCGTTGTTAGCCTCACTTAAACGACCATTGGGATTGATCTTCAAAATAGGCAGCCCGGTTTTCATAAACGCGTGTTTCCAGGGCGCTAACTCGCTTTCTCGTACATAGTGCAAACGAGCAATTAAAGTATCAATAGCTTTAGCTGTCACACCAAGAGTGTCTTTGCGGTTCCACTTTAATCTGTGTGAATCCACTTTGTATTTTGCGCTGGCGCTGTTTGCAGCTGCGCGCTGAAGCTCCCAGTGAGGTCTCATGAAGAAAAACAGCATTAGAATCGAAACCGCAGATGCTAAAAAGACCGCAAAAATGATATCTCTTACTACACGTTCTGTTTTCGAAGCGCCCATCTTAAGCTTGGAAAATTTGTGCCCCGGTCCCGGAATGCGCAAGATCAATTCATGCGCCAGACCAGTTTTCAAAGGCATCAACGATACATCGATGGTGCGCTCATTCGTGTTGTGCACATAAAGGACGTTGTCCAGATGGATCGATTGCCAATTTAACTCAGGAATCTGGCCAAAACTTGCCAATATATCCCCGGTTTGACTCAACACGATTCCGCCCATGATCACATCGAACAGAATAAACTGTTTGCCGAGTTTGGTCACTTCAGAGACATCTGGAAAATTACGTGCTTCCGCACCGGCCTGCCACGCCAACAATACGCGATCTATGGAAGCTTCAACCTTGGAAGCCCGTTGTTCGCGATCGTGATTCATGTCCCATGCAAGCACGCAAATCAGGGAGAGCACCAATACAGTAAACCAGACCCGTCCGAACAGTCGAATTGCCGGCATCCATTGGCCCAAAGATCCAGACGCGTCTTTGCCCAAGCCACTTCCGCTGGCGGTATTGCCTCCCAGGGCTCGTTTTTGAAAAATGGCAGGCGCCACGCTCTATCTCAGGGTTACTGTAAATCGGAAGAAACAATCGCATAAAAGTCTTTAGAAACTGTTGCTTATGCATTTTTAGCGTGTGTTTTAAGCCAATTCACTCTTTTACATCCGGCAACGCGATGTTAGAGCCGCACCTGCAACTTTTTTAAAGCGGATGGCGCCATGAACACAGAATTTGCATTTCAGACCTATGATCCCGGCTTCTTACCTAAAGTTTTGGCTAAGGAATGCCTGCCCATATATCTTCTGTCATCAGACAGCATCTCGTTTGAGGATGAGGCGTTTGAGGCCATTGGACTGCGGGCGAAAACCTGGATCAAAGCAACACGATTTAAAGGTGTTAGCGGCGCTTTGCTGCTGGTGCCAGATGATGAAGGTGAGTTGACCGGTGTTGTTCTTGGCCTTGGAGCAGATGAAGAGGCCAAACAAGATCCGCTGATAGTTGGTGCGCTTCCAAAACAACTTCCCGAAGGTCAATACCGTTTTGCTTATGCCCTTGATGATCGCCGCGATCGTGACCGCGATGCATTGGCGTGGGCGCTTGGTTATTACCGCTTTGATCGTTACAAAACTTTCGGCTCAGAGCGGCCAAAATTGCGTCTGGATGATCAAATTTCTAATACTGAAGAGCTACTGGCACTGGCCCGTGCAACTGCCTTTGGACGTGATCTGATTTCCACACCCGCAAACGACATGACGCCGCAGAACATTGCAGAAGCTGCAACCGCCCTCGCAAAAAGCCACGGCGCAGCTTGCAAAGTCATTGTTGGTGACGAGCTGTTGTCTGAAAACTTCCCAATGGTTCACGCCGTCGGCCGTGCTAGCGATTGCGCACCAAGGGTCGTAGATTTCTCTTGGGGCGATGAAGAAAACCCAAAAGTGACACTTGTTGGCAAGGGCGTGAGTTTTGACTCTGGCGGGCTGGATATCAAGTCCGCGGCAGGCATGTTGTTGATGAAAAAGGATATGGGCGGCGCCGCAAATGTTCTGGCCCTTGCATCAGCCATTATGGCTACAAATTTGCCAATCCGGCTGCGTGTTATCGTGCCGACAGTTGAAAACGCGATTTCCGGTTCCGCATTTCGTCCGGGGGATGTGCTGCAAAGCCGCTCGGGTCGCACAGTAGAAATTGGCAATACGGATGCCGAAGGCCGGTTGATCCTTGGAGACGCGCTGACCCTTGCGGGGGATGACGAACCCGATTTGATTGTTGACATGGCGACGTTGACAGGCGCGTCTCGTGTTGCGCTTGGCACAGATATTCCGGGCATATTTTCCAACGATGAAGCGTTCGGTGCGGCGCTGCAGGCAACTGCCATGTCGGTGGCAGATCCACTGTGGCAAATGCCATTGTGGCAGCCATATCTCAAAATGCTAGACAGCAAGATAGCTGACATTAATCATATTTCGTCTGGTGGATATGGCGGGGCAATTACCGCTGCGCTTTTCTTATCCACCTTCGTTTCAAAGGAAACGCGCTGGGTTCACATCGATCTGATGGGCTACAACACGGCTGAAAAAGCAGGAAAACCGATTGGCGGCGAAACCCAGGGCATGCGGGCGCTCTACCAACATCTGAAGACGCTTTACGCATCAGATGAATAAAGATACGGTTCCGAAACGAAACTTGTATTTGAAAGTTCAATTGCTCAATGTCCGTGAACTTGCGCCCAGCTCAGGCCCTCTTTCTTTGGCACAAAGCCAATCTGGTTATGGTGCTGGATGACGAGCCGGATTTGTCGCAACGACAATGGACGATCCTGTTATCAATTTATTTGGAACCACCACCCCATACAGTACGCGGGCTTGCACAAAAGCTAGGGGTCACAAAGCCAGTGATAACACGTGCTTTGGATACAATGGGGCAATGGGGACTTGTGGCTCGCCGACGCGATTCCGCTGACAGGCGCAATGTTATTATCCAGCGTACGGTCGATGGTGCCCTGTTTTTGGAGCGTGTCGGGGATGTCATTTCTAACCAAGCACTGGAGGTTCCAAGATGACTTTGGACACCGATCTTGATCGACGCTTGCATGCCTTTCGTGATGATTTGGCTGATGAAGCCCTGCAAGGCCAAGTTTCAGCAGCACATTTCACCAACAGCAGGCCGTATGTCGTAACGCATCCGGTCGCTCCGCTGCACCGTTCGCCAGACCTTGCATCCACTATGGAAACGCAAGCCGTGTTAGGCGAAACCATCAATGTATTCGAAGACAAGGATGGCTGGTGCTGGGGGCAAATGGCCTGCGATGGCTATGTCGGTTATGTGCCTAAAGATATGCTTGCACCCGCAATCGATGACATGCAGCCAGATGCCCAAATCATCGTACAACGCAGCTTCGTTTATCCAAGAGCTGAATTGAGGGCGCCAGCCCTTATGACGCTTTCCATGGGCTGTCGCGTGACGTTGCTTGGGGAAGCAGAAACCCGTAACACCCAATACAAGCTGGTGCGACTGCCAGATGGCCGCGAGGGTGCTGTTATAGCTAGCCATATACAGCCCTTAGGCGATGTGCCGGCAGATTGGGTCGCGCTTGCAGAGCAGTTTTTATATGTGCCGTATTTGTGGGGTGGGCGCTCCAGCATTGGTCTGGATTGCTCTGCTCTGGTCCAAGTTTCACGCCAAACAGCCAACAAACCTTCGTTGCGTGATTCAGATATGATCGGAAGTATGGGCGAATTAATCGAACTGACGTCTGATTTCTCCGGGCTAAAACGCGGCGATCTCATATTCTGGCCAGGTCATGTGGCTATTATGCTGGATGACACACGCATAATTCACACCAACGGATACCATATGGCAACGGCCATCGAACCTTTAGCTGTCGCAGAAGCTCGAATTGCCTCCTATTACGGCAAGATCAGCCATGCAATGCGCCCAGATTGACGGAACTTTAGAAACAAAACACGAGTTCTGTTTGCAGTATAAACTGAAATGACTACATAGACGGTCCGTTGAGACCATGGAGTTACCACTGCTTACCCTTTGATGAGATTCAAGGATGTTGGGCATTTGGATTTGGAGCGAGCCTCGAATGAGTGAATCAAACGCGATGCCAGTTTGGCATGGGACAACTATTCTGACTGTGCGCAAGAGCGGTAAAGTCGTGATTGCAGGAGACGGGCAAGTCAGCCTTGGTCAAACTGTTATCAAACACAATGCCAAAAAAGTGCGCCCTCTTGGTCGTGGCCAAGTCATTGCGGGATTTGCTGGCGCGACAGCGGATGCCTTCACGCTTTTTGAGCGCCTTGAAGCAAAGCTTGAACAATATCCAGATCAACTAACCAGGGCCTGTGTGGATTTGGCAAAAGATTGGCGCACAGACCGTTACCTTCGGCGCTTGGAAGCCATGATGCTTGTCGCCGATAAAAACGTCTCGCTGGTTCTCACTGGTACAGGCGATGTTTTAGAACCACCTGGCGGTGTTATGGGAATTGGATCCGGTGGCAATTATGCACTGTCCGCAGCAAAAGCATTGGTGGATATGGACTTATCCGCCGAAGAAATTGCTCGCAAGTCGATGACAATAGCAGCTGACATTTGTGTTTACACAAATGACCAAGTTATCGTTGAAAGCTTGGATTCGGAATAACACCTTCCATGACGCATCAAATAGATCTCAATGCAGCCGTAAAAGCTGGCGTGATCAGTCCTGATCAGGCGACAGACCTTGTTGCTTTCAGTAACCGCGATGTTCTTCTGTCTTTGGCCAATACATCCAAGGCCGTTGATGATCGTGAGACATTCCGGTTGATTGGTGGCTTCAACGATATCTTTGTCACAATAGGTATTGTTTTGCTTTTGGCTGGTTCAGCATTTTCGATGAACGCCGTTTATGCAGGCCCAATTCAGCTTCAGTTTGCTGCAATGGCAGCTCTGATTTGGCTCCTGGCGGAGTATATTAGCCGAGTAAAACGCATGAAACTACCAAGCACTGTGCTTGCGCTGGGTTTCCTGTTTTGCACGATCAGCTTGCTGCAAATTTGGATTGATCAACGCTTTGACTTTAGCGAACCGGACAATGCAGTAGCCGCATTGGTACTGCTGGATCAGTCACAAACGGCAGGGCTAATTGGCTTTTCAGTCATTGCAATTGTGTCTTCAATTTACTTCTGGCGATTCCGCGTCCCGGTAGAGGCTGCAATAATCGCCTTGGCGGCAACGGGGCTGGTGACCGTTGGCGCAAGCGAGTTCTTTATGGATGAAGTGGCACGTGGTCAGGTGCGCATTTCTGAACTGGAAGATGTTTTGGGGCTGTTGCAGCGCTTGCTCGTATTACCACTTTTGTGTGGACTGGTAATTTTTGCGACAGGAATTTACCTAGACTTCAAGGACAGAGATAGACTGACAACATTATCGGATGCTGCATTCTGGCTGCATATGATTTCAGCACCAATGATTGTCCACCCGCTTTTCATATTGTCCAGCGGACAGGATGTTGGATTTGGAACCATTGAACCGGGACTAACTGCAACTATCGGCCTTATCAGTTTGATGATCCTAATTGTGCTCATCTCTTTGGCAATTGACCGCCGAGCTCTTCTAATACCAACATTGGCCTATTTTGGCGCACTTGGAATTTACCGGGTCGTGGAAAGCACGTCGGACAATACCGGCATTCCTCCTTTCGCTCTTATTCTTCTGGTCATCGGCGCATTAATAATCGTATTTGGAATGGGTTGGCAAAAAATACGCAAAATTGTTATTGGCAGTATTCTACCGAATAGATGGCTGCAGGCGCTGCCGCCGATCAAGGCATAGAGGATTTCCATGCCCACCAATGAAGAACAAATTCACTTTGAACCTTTGACAAAAGAGACATTCCCAATGTTGCGCGAGTGGCTGAGTCAGCCAAATGTGCGACAATGGTGGGGAGAACCAGAGCACGAATTGCGGCTTATGGAGTATTTCCTGACAAGTGACACAGATCACGGGTTTATCGCTCATCTAGGCAAGGAACCTGTAGCGTATATCCAGAATTGGACTCCACGGGACTATATTGATGATGAGCCTTGGGCGTTTGATTTGCCGCAGCAAACAATCGCCATTGATCTTTTTATGGGCCCTGATAAATCGGGAAAAGGCCTCGGACCTCTTGTTATCAAATCGTTTTGCGCGAAACTGTTTAGCGAAAACGCTACCTATCTTGTCATCGATCCCGATGCTTCAAATACACGGGCTATTAGCGCCTATAGCAAAGCTGGTTTTAAACCGCTTCGCGAGTATCGCACTGACGATGGCATCGCCTATATAATGGACCTAACCAAAATTCGTTTTCAGAGGAATTCATGACCAATTTTTCTCCCCGTGAGATCGTATCAGAACTGGATCGCCACATTATCGGGCAGCAGGATGCAAAACGTGCTGTCGCGATTGCGCTGCGCAATCGCTGGCGCAGGATGCAACTTGAAGGGGATATGCGTGAAGAAGTGCTCCCGAAAAACATACTGATGATTGGGCCAACCGGTGTCGGTAAGACTGAAATTGCACGACGCTTGGCAAAGCTTGCGAATGCTCCCTTCATCAAAATTGAAGCAACCAAATTTACTGAAGTTGGCTATGTGGGCCGAGATGTCGAGCAAATCATTCGCGATTTGATTGAGGTTGCAATTGGTCAGGTTCGTGAAAAAAGCCGCAAGACGGTTGAAGCCAAAGCCCATTTGCAAGCTGAAGAACGCGTTTTGGATGCATTGGTTGGTGATGGAGCCAGCCCTAGCACGCGCGAGTCTTTCCGCAAAAAACTGCGTGATGGCAGCATGGATGACAAAGAAATCGAAATTGATATACGCGATACATCCAACCCGCTTGGCGGCATGGAAATTCCAGGAATGCCCGGCGGCAGCATGGGCGTCATGAATTTGAATGACATTTTCGGCAAGGCTATGGGTGGTCGAACCAAGAAGCGCCGAACATCGGTTCGAGACAGCTATGAGCTATTGATAAGCGAAGAAGCCGACAAAATGTTGGATGAAGAGCAAGTGGTTGCCGACGCAATCTCTCTTGTCGAAAATGATGGCATTGTATTCCTTGACGAAATTGACAAGATTTGTGCGCGCACAGACCGTGGCGGCGGCGACGTTTCAAGAGAAGGCGTCCAAAGGGACCTTTTGCCGCTGATCGAAGGCACAACGGTTGCAACCAAACACGGGCCGATAAAAACCGACCATATTCTGTTCATCGCATCTGGTGCATTCCACGTAGCTAAGCCCTCGGATCTTTTGCCTGAGCTGCAAGGCCGTCTTCCAATTCGGGTTGAGTTGCGCGCGCTGGAACAATCTGATTTTGAGCGCATTCTCACAGAGACTGAAGCCAGCCTGATCAAACAATACAAAGCGCTATTGCTGACCGAGGAAGTGACACTGGACTTTACGGAAGATTCCATTGTCGAAATTGCAAGGCTTGCGGTTCAGATCAACGCATCGGTTGAGAACATTGGCGCCAGGCGATTGCAAACCATTCTTGAGAAGCTCTTGGAGGAGATCAGCTTCACCGCAACAGATCGCGCTGGTGAGACCATCGTGATCAATGCAGAGTTGGTCAAAGAAAACGTTGCTGAATTGGCGAAAGACACCGATCTGAGCCGATTTATTTTGTAGCGCTCAACGACAATGAGGCTAACACCTCTATCAGCTAATTGGCCGCTTGCGTTTCGACATAGATGCAAGCGGTCTTTTTACATCTAAATGGCTCTTTTCTTGACAGCGAGGGGCTTTCACCTGAAAAGCAAAACCATGGCCATTCCCAATTCAGATATTCCGCTCATAGACGCGCCTGCGCTCGCACAAACATTGAATGCAATTGTGCAAAAGCAAGGTGGCAATGGTAATAATAGCGACGTGCGTTCTGCCGTTCTGATTGCGCTTAAAGCGGCTAATCGAACTGGCAGGGAACGTGCAGAGCAAATGCTGCAGGATGACGGTAGCGGCACGGCCTGTGCGATACGGCTGTCCAAATTGCATGATATCTTGATGCACACGATTCTTGATTTTGCTTTGGCGCATGTTTTCCCAAGCGCGAACCCTTCTATGGCAGAAAAACTATCTGTTGTGGCTGTTGGTGGTTACGGACGCGGTACGTTAGCGCCTGGTTCGGACATCGATTTGCTTTTTGTTTTACCCTACAAGCAAACTCCTTGGGGCGAGAGCGTGGTGGAATATTTGCTCTACCTGTTGTGGGATATGGGCTTTAAGGTCGGTCATGCCACCCGCAGTGTTGATGAATGTGTCCGTCTTTCCAAATCTGACATGACCATCAGGACATCGATTTTGGAAGCACGATATATTTGCGGTGACAATGCATTGTTTGTCGAACTTGTGGAACATTTCGAGAAGGATGTTGTGCACGGGACCGCCAAAGAGTTCATCGCTGCAAAATTGGAAGAACGCGATGAGCGCCATAAACGCTCTGGCGCATCACGCTACAGGGTTGAACCCAACATTAAAGAAGGAAAAGGTGGGCTTCGCGATCTGCACACTCTTTTTTGGATCGCAAAATACTTTTACGCCGTTAACACAACAGACGAGTTGGTTAAACTCGGTGTCATCACCCGGAAGGAATATAATCTTTTCCGCAAATGCGAGGACTTTTTGTGGGCCGTGCGGTGTCACCTGCACTTTTTGACCAATCGCCCAGAGGAACGTCTGTCATTTGATGTGCAAGCTGAAATGGCACGCCGTCTAGGCTATCATGAACATGGCGGCCTGGCAGCTGTTGAGCGGTTCATGAAGCACTACTTTCTGATGGCAAAAGATGTGGGTGATTTAACACGGATTTTTTGCGCGGAATTGGAAGAGGCCGATGCAAAAGATGCCCCAAACCTGAACCGCCTGATCCTTAGTCTAACCACCGGCCGACGCAAGAAAATCGCTGGGTCAGAAGATTTCGTTCTAGAAACCAAACGCATATCAACCACAAATGAAGACGTATTTGAAAGGGACCCGGTAAATCTAATCCGGCTTTTTTGGCTGGCAGATAAACACAATCTTCCCTTTCATCCAGACACAATCCAACTTGTTCGCCGCTCGTTAAAATACATCACCAAAAATCTGCGCGAAGATAAGGAAGCCAACAGGCTATTTCTGGAAATTCTGACGAGTAGAAACGAGCCGGAAACAGTATTGCGTCGCATGAATGAGACCGGTGTTCTGGGACGTTTTGTTCCAGATTTTGGCCGTGTCGTTGCCATGATGCAATTCAATATGTACCACCACTTCACAGTGGATGAGCATCTGTTGCGCTCTATGGGAATTCTGTCAGAAATTGAACGTGGCGAGTTGGAGGCCGAGCACCCGCTTGCCAATGAAATCTTCCCTGAAATCAAAGACCGAACGGTTCTCTATGTCGCTCTGTTTTTGCATGATATCGCCAAAGGCCGCAAAGAAGATCACTCCATTGCTGGGGCAAAAGTAGCACGCAAGCTATGTCCGCGTTTCGGGCTATCTCCCCAACAAACTGAATTGGTTGCGTGGCTGATTGAAGAACATCTGACAATGTCTGCAATTGCGCAATCGCGGGACCTAGCTGATCGCAAAACCATCCAAGACTTTTCCGGCATCATGCAAAGCGTTGAGCGTATGAAACTGCTTCTGATACTAACCGTGTGCGATATCAAGGCGGTGGGACCAGGAGTATGGAACGGTTGGAAAGGGCAATTGCTGCGCACCTTGTTTTACGAAACAGAGCCTCTTCTTACCGGTGGATTTACCCAGGTTGGCCAGAATGAGCGGGTGAACAGAGCCAAAGAAAAACTGGCGACAACACTGATTGAAAATCCGCGAGATGGTGAAAAACCGTGGAGCACTAGAAAACTCAAATCCTATCAAAAACTACATTACTCGGCCTACTGGCTACGCGCGGAACCAGAGGCCATGGTTCGTCATGCCAGATTTATAACAGACGCAGATGCGGCGAAAAAAACATTCGCGACGACTGTTCATACCAAGTCCTTTGAGGCGATCACTGAGATCACGGTTTACGCGCCAGATCATCCACGCCTTCTTTCCTATGTTACCGGCGCTTGTGCCGTCGCTGGGACGAATATTGTAGATGCACAGATTTCCACTACGACGAATGGAAAGGCACTGGACTCAATTTTCATCAATCGAGAGTTTGAAGATGACGCAGATGAAATCAGGCGCGGAATTCGCATTAGTGAGATCATAGAAGAAGTTCTCAGTGGTCAACTGCATCTACCTGCAATCCTCGCAAGCAAAAGTAAGAAAACACGCAGACAGAAGGCATTCTCAATTGAGCCGAGTGTTACGATCGACAACAGTTTATCAAACCTGTTTTCGGTAATTGAAGTATCCGGCCTGGACCGGTTGGGCTTGCTGTACGATCTGACCACTGCCATCGCAGATCTAAATTTAGACATTGCATCTGCTCATATCGCGACATTTGGTGAGCGCGCCCTTGATGGCTTTTACGTGACAGATCTAACTGGGGACAAAATTACCAACTCAGCAAGGCACAAGACCATTTCCAAACGTCTGTCGAAGGTTTTTGATACCAAACCCGGCACAGCAGGCCACACGCCTAACAAGGCCAAACGCAACACAAAGCCTGCCAACCGAGAAAGTCACATCGCTTGAAACTCTTCTCGAACTTTTTCACAGTTGGCTTTGCGACACTATTAAGTCGCCTGCTGGGCTATGTTCGTGATTTGCTGATGGCCGCGTTTGTTGGCACTGGACCGGTGGCAGATGCCTTCCTAGTGGCATTTCGACTACCAAATCTTTTCCGCAGGCTTTTTGCGGAAGGCGCATTTAACGCAGCTTTTGTGCCACTTTTTGCCCGCTCGCTTGAGGAGGGAGAAGAAGCTAAAGATCCAAACAGAGCCAGCAATTTTGCCAGCGAAATTCTGGCCGTGTTTCTGTTTACGCTTTTGCTGCTGACAGCTCTTGCCGAGATTGCAACACCCTTTTTTGTGACAGTCTTAGCCCCTGGCTTTTTGGGTGACGGACCCAAATTTGAATTGGCCGTATGGCTAACGCGAATAACCTTTCCCTATCTTCTGTGTATGTCATTGATCGCAATGTTGAGCGGAATGCTGAATACATTTGGACATTTTCGGGCGGCAGCCTATGGGCCCATTTTACTCAACATCATCATGGTCGGTGTGCTGGCGTTCATTGGATTGCGCGGACTTGGTGACAGCGAGCTGAGCGGATATTGGTTGGCTTGGGGTGTGTTTACCGCTGGCTTTGTCCAACTCGGTGTCCTGTATTGGGCCTTCCGTAAGATGAAATTCAAGCTCCGTCTTCAACGCCCACGGCTCACAAAATCAGTGCGTCGCCTCCTGGCATTGGGAGTCCCAGGTATTATTGCGGGCGGGATCACCCAACTAAACATTTTGGTTGGTACAATAATCGCATCCACACAAGATGCAGCCGTCTCATTCCTCTATTATGCAGATAGGCTGTATCAGTTTCCCTTAGGCATTGTTGGAATTGCTATGGGTGTGGTCCTGCTCCCTGTCTTGTCGCGCCACATCAGACGAGGTGAAGATAAAACCGCCAGCGATACGCAAAACCGAGCCATGGAACTTGCTTTGGCTTTAACTTTGCCTGCCTCAATGGCATTGTTCTTGATACCAGATGACGTCATCCGGCTTATGTTCGAACGCGGCCGTTTTACCGCTGAAGACACATTGGCCACAGGCGCTGCCCTCGCAGCTTTTGCCTGGGGACTCCCTGCTTTTGTGCTGATCAAAGTATTCTCACCTGGCTATTTTGCTCGCGAAGACACCAAAACACCTATGTATTTTGCCGGCATTGGCGTAGCGGTAAATATTGGCTTCTCACTGGTACTTTTCCCGTATTTCCAACATGTCGGCATTGCCATGGCTACATCATTGGCCGGATGGGCTAATGCAATTTTCCTAGGTGTCGTTTTATGGCGGCGTGGCCATTTCAATTCCGATTCAACACTCATAAAGCGTGTCCCAAGATTGATAATTGCAACGCTACTCATGGGCGTTTGGGTGTCTTATGGCGCACAATGGCTCAAAACCTATTTGGAAAGTGGTCTTTTGATTGAGAAACTGTTGGGAATGGCACTGCTAAGCAGTAGTAGCGTTGCTGTTTTTGGGCTGCTTTGCCAAATCACAGGTATCTTTAATGCCTTCACTATTTTGACCCGTATAAGAGCGCGATGGAAAGGTTGAGCCTTGCCAGCACCGGTTGGCTTCGTCATAAGAGCTTTTGATTTTAAATCTTTCAGCAAGAGTATCTCATGACCACGGCGTCTTCAGGCTTTGAACCACGGGTGTTTTCAGGCATCCAGCCAAGCGGCAATGTTCATCTCGGCAATTACCTTGGCGCTATCAAGCGCTTTGTTGCCATGCAGGAAAGCAACAATTGCATTTATTGTGTTGTTGACCTGCACGCTGTTACAGTTTGGCAAGACCCCGTTGTGCTGCGCCAAAAGACCCGTGAAGTAACCGCGGCGTTCCTTGCTGCTGGCATCAATCCTTCCAAGCACATTGTTTTCAACCAGAGCCAGGTTAAGGAACATGCCGAGCTTGCTTGGTTGTTCAATTGTGTCGCCCGCATGGGATGGCTCAGCCGTATGACGCAATTCAAGGACAAGGCTGGTAGAAACCGTGAAAACGCATCTGTTGGCCTTTTTGCATATCCAAATCTAATGGCAGCCGACATTTTGACCTATCGGGCAACAATGGTGCCTGTTGGTGAAGATCAAAAGCAACATTTGGAGCTGGCTCGCGATATTGCCCAGAAATTTAATAGCGACTTTGCGGATGAAATCGTCAATTTGGGCCTTGGCGTTGGCGAAGCTCAAGATTTCTTCCCGCAACCAGAGCCATTAATTACAGGTGCTGGAACCCGCGTCATGTCACTGCGCGATGGTTCTAAAAAGATGTCTAGCTCAGATGCATCTGATCTCTCGCGTCTCAATTTGACAGATGATGCTGATGAACTGGCAAAAAAGATTCGCAAAGCCAAAACTGATCCCAACCCCCTTCCTGATGCTTTGGACGAGTTGGCAGATCGGCCGGAAGCACGCAATTTGATTAATATTTACGCAGGACTTTCGAACGCAGCCCCGCAAGATGTGCTGTCACGTTTCGCAGGCGCTGAGTTTTCCGCGTTCAAGCCAGCCTTAGCAGATTTAGCTGTTGAAACACTGTCTCCGATCACTTTGGAGATGCGCCGATTGATGGATGATACGGACCATGTTGATCAAGTGTTGCGAGATGGCGCGGAAAAAGCGCGCGCGATTGCAACACCAGTGTTGAAAGACGTGAAATCAATCTTCGGGTTTATTGCGTGACAAAATACTTGCTGCAACGGTCACGTAATGGCAGCATTGCTTCATGATGAAGCAACGTAAAAGTACGCAAGAAGGCCACCGGCGCAAATTCCTGGTTGTCATTGATGACACTCCAGAGTGCCACCGGGCTTTGGCTTATGCAGCCAAACGGGCAGAAAGCACAGGCGGTGGCTTGGTATTACTTTATGTCATTTCCACAAGCGAATTTCAGCACTGGATGGGTGTAGAAGATATTATGCGTGCGGAAGCTCGCGAGGAAGCTGAAGGTGTTCTTGCGAAATATGAGAACGAAGTGAACGCCGTCAGTACCGTGCGGCCAGATCTTGTTATTCTTGAAGGCAACAGAGGCCCTCAAATACTTGAATTGATCGAAGAAGATGAAGATATTGCTATTCTCGTTCTTGCCGCTGCTTTGGGCTCAGAAGGCCCTGGCCCGCTGATTTCCTCTCTTGCTACAAAGAACAACGCGTTTCCAATACCGGTAACAATCGTTCCTGGCGATTTGTCCGATGAAGATATGAGCGCAATCGTCTGATCCATTCATAATGCGGTATTTGTCTATTGAATTGATTGCGCAGACTCGCATTCTAGTCTAGAATTATTCTAAATTAGCCCTTTACGGTGGGCGAATGGTACCTATATCGGTATCTTACGATGAAACAGTGATACGGCTGCTTGTTGATGCCGTTTTTTGGAGCTTTATTCCATGTTTATTCAAACTGAAGCTACGCCGAACCCGACGACACTGAAGTTTCTGCCGGGCGAAGCCGTAATGGCATCAGACACGCGCGATTACCGCAACTCCAATGATGCTGGCGATTCTCCATTTGCACAGAAACTATTCACCATTGAAGGTGTTGAAGCGGTTTTTTTCGGATCAGATTTCATATCAGTCACCAAGGCTGATGTTGAATGGGCCCACATTAAGCCTGCTATTCTAGGCGCAATCATGGAACATTTCATGTCAGGCCAACCGGTTGTTACTGGTGCGGAAAATGTGACAGCTGAAAGTGATGCGGAATTCTTCGAAGAATCAGATGCTGGCACTGTAAAAATCATCAAGGAATTGCTTGATACACGTGTGCGTCCAGCTGTTGCAAATGATGGCGGCGACATTACGTTCCAAGGATTTAAAGACGGCATCGTATTCCTTCATATGCGCGGTGCGTGCGCCGGTTGTCCATCTTCCACGGCGACTCTAAAACATGGCATTGAGAATTTGCTAAAGCATTTTGTTCCTGATGTTCAGGAAGTGCGCCCAGTCGCCTAGAACACCACAGTATCACTTGTTTATTTGATGCCGGGACCTTGTGTGCCCGGCATTTACGTTAGGCATAGTTGTTAAAACAACCTTCAAAGGGCTTGGCATCGCCACAAAAGGCTTTTATCGAACAGGTCTATGAATACTCAGCTTAGCCTAGATACCTGCAATAGTTTATGTGCTGCCGCCTTGTCGTCTTCAGACAACGGTGTCTTCAGGATTATTGCAAGTAACACACGCGATCTGGGCCGTGGCCATGCCGAAATTCTGGTAGATCAAATTCGTCAGTTACTAGCTGATGCGGGCCTCAAGACTGCCGATATTTCTCGCGTGGCAGTGACCACAGGACCCGGGTCCTTTACCGGCCAGCGTGTGGGGCTTGCGGTTGCCCGTACTCTTGCTGCTTCAATGAATATTGAAGCAGTTGGTGTCGGAGTTTTAGATGCACTCATTTTCGAAGCACACTCTCTTGATCCCAGTTTGGCAGCCTATTGTGCCATCAGCGATGCAAAGCGCGATGGCGCGTATATCAAGACTGTAACATCAGATAGCAGAGTGCTTTTAAAGGCCTGTTTGGTGGCAGCATCTGAAATTCCACGTCATTTGGAAACATTGGACCAAGCATTTGCTATTGCGGGTACCGGCGCTTCCCTGTTGAATGAAGAGATGTTTGTAGCTCGATGCAAAAACCTCAATCTATCCTTTCCCTCTATTCAGACTATTGCCCAAATGGGACATGAATTGAATGCGACTGAAAACCCGGCAAAACCGCTTTATTTGCGCGATGCTGATGCGAAACCACAAAATGCAAAGCACATTTTGCGTATGCAGACCTCACCCAATGTTGAGGTAGCCTTGTGATTTCATTTCTGAACCCTTCCAAATTAATGGCACGCGAAGTGGTCACACGTCGATTGGAAGAAGAAGATTGCCCTTTGATGGCAGACATTCATGCTACCGGGTTTGTACCTGCGTGGGGCACTGAAGATATGATGGGGCTTTTGCGACAGGAAACGGTGTTTGGTTTTTTGGCATTGGATACCGGCCCTCTCATTCGTCGCCGTCCTTTAGGCTTTGTGCTGGCCCGAATGGCGGCTGACGAGGCTGAAATTTTGACGATCGTGGTCACGAATCGAGCAAGAGGTCGTGGTGTCGGCCGTTCACTCATGAAAGACACACTGCGCAAGCTGTATGCAGAGCGCGTGGAAAAGCTTTTGTTGGAAGTGGACGAGACTAATCACTCTGCGCTTACGCTTTACCGTGATTTGGGTTTTGCACAGGTTGGTGTGCGCAAGGGATATTACACACATGCAGAACAGCGCGAGGGCCTAACCGGCGGCACAGCGCTTGTCATGTCCTGCAATGTTCGCTAAGCCGCACTACAATATCTTCAGCTTTGTTGGACAACAAACATGGCTCCAAAACTGATAGACGCCAAACGACCCTCAGATCTTGAGGCGCAATGCGGAAAAAAAGGTATGCGGCTAACTGAGCAGCGCCGCATAATCGCGCGCGTTCTGGAGCAGTCTGACGATCATCCCGACGTTGAAGAACTACATGCACGTGCGGCGGCCATCGATGCCAATATTTCCATTTCGACTGTTTATCGAACAATGCGTCTTTTCGAAGAAGAAGGCATAATTGAAAGACATGATTTTCGCGACGGGCGCTCACGCTACGAAACAGTGCCAGATGAACATCATGACCATTTAATTGACTTGAAAAGCGGTCGTGTCATCGAGTTTCGCAATGAACGCATTGAACAATTGCAAGAATTGATCGCTGACGAGTTGGGATATCGCCTCGTTGATCATCGCTTGGAACTCTATGCGGTGCCCTTGATACCATCTGAGTTGGACGACTGATCTGTGTCGGTAGTTGCTGCAATTCTGCGCATCTTGGTGCTAGTTTCATTCACCATTGCTATATTGCCTGCGCATTTGCTTAGCCTGTTTTTCTTTCCAAAGATTGCAAACCGCATAGCCTATGTTTGGCATATCATGTCGTGTTGGGCTCTGAATGTATCGGTGCGCATAACTGGGACCCCACAAAAGGGGCCTGTGCTATATCTATCCAACCATGTCTCTTGGCTCGATATCGTAGCTTTATCCCGCGCAGCACCTCTTTCGTTTGTTGCAAAGGCAGATGTTGCGACATGGCCATTGTTCTCATGGCTGGCAAAATGGCAGCGCACGATATTTGTAGAGCGTGAAAAGCGGAGCCATACGGGTGTGGTCTTGAACGCAATGGTGGATCGCCTGGAGAGTCGCGATGCCCTTGTTCTTTTCCCTGAAGGCACTAGCAGTGATGGGTGGCATATTCTGCCGTTCAAAAGCGCACTCATTGGTGCTGTTGTCGAGACTGCCAAGCGGCTTGATGACCACGATGCTGACCTATTCGTTCAGCCAGTTGCTCTGGCCTACACAAACCTTCAAGGCATACCACTTGGCCGCATGGAAGCGGAGCGAGCTGCATGGCTAGGTGACATTGATCTGTTGCCCCATCTTTGGTCTGTTATTAAAAGCGGACGCCTTGAGGTCCATATTGTATTTGGCGCGCCCGTGGAGGTTAACGCCAGCACAAACCGCAAAACATTGACCAAGGACATGGAAGCGCAGGTTGCCGGTCTGCTGGAACAGGCCCGGAGTTAACTCTTTTCTTTGCCAGCAGCCAAAAACAGGCTAGAACGCGAGAAATTTCCAGAACAACACACAATCAGCACCCTGCTTGCTGAGCAATAGGATCTAGACATGGGTGACACCAGCGCACCGGAAAGCATTTTGAGAGCATCTGAAAATGATACTCCTGAGGCAACAGAAAAAAAGGTTTTCGTGAAAACCTATGGCTGTCAAATGAATGTGTACGATTCAACGCGCATGACGGATGCTCTGGCACCAGTTGGTTATTCTGAAACCAAGAATTTGGAAGAAGCAGACCTTGTTATTCTGAACACTTGCCACATTCGCGAGAAAGCTGCGGAAAAAGTCTATTCTGAAATTGGCCGTATTCGGAAAATTCGCGACAAGCGCGGGCCAGATGCCGGGCCAATGAAAATTGGCGTTGCAGGTTGCGTGGCTCAAGCAGAAGGCGAAGAAATCATGCGCCGAGCGCCGGTTGTGGATTTGGTTTTCGGACCCCAGAGCTACCATCGCCTACCAAAGCTGCTCAAATCCGTTGATGCCGGTCAATCGGTTGTGGAAACCGAATTCCCCGAAGAAGATAAATTCAAGCACCTCCCTTCAGCAAAACCAGCTATCACCCGCGCACGCGGCTTCACGTCTTTCCTGACGGTTCAGGAAGGGTGCGACAAATTCTGTACATTCTGCGTAGTGCCTTACACACGCGGCGCGGAAGTCTCTCGCCCGGTTCTGGATATCGTTTCAGAAGCAAAAAATCTGGTTCATGCCGGTGTCAGAGAGATCACTTTGCTTGGGCAGAATGTAAACGCCTATCACGGTGTGGATGGCAACGGCACCGTATGGGGTCTGGGCCAATTGCTAGAAGAGCTTGCCGAGATTAATGGATTGGCGAGATTGCGCTACACCACAAGTCATCCACGCGATATGGATGATCGACTTATCGCTGCACATCGCAATATCCCCTCAGTCATGCCCTATCTCCATCTGCCCATTCAATCTGGTTCTGATCGGATATTGGCTGCGATGAATCGTCGCCATACACGCAAAGACTACACTGACCTGATTGCAAAAATCAGACGCGGCAGACCCGACCTTGCACTTTCAGGGGATTTTATTGTCGGCTTTCCGGGCGAAACAGAAGCGGAATTCGAAGATACCCTCTCCGTTATCAAAGAGGTTGGTTATGCGCAGGCCTATTCATTCAAATATAGCCCTCGCCCTGGAACACCTGCGGCAAGCCATGAATACCAAGTTCCGGAAGAGATTCAGTCTGAAAGACTGCAACGGCTTCAATCCCTGTTGAACGCACAGCAAGTCGCATTCAATGCATCAAAAGTTGGCTCTACGATGGATGTGTTATTAGAGCGTGAAGGTCGCGAAGAAGGCCAACTAGGTGGACGTTCACCTTGGCTTCAACCGGTTCACTTGTTGGCTCCCAAAGAGCTTATTGGCACTTTTCAATCGGTACGTATTACAGGCGTTACAAAATTCAGCTTGTCTGCTGAGCTAATAGCACCACCTAATGTAAGCGCGGCATAGTGAGTCGCGGTGAATTGAGAGATTTTGGTTTGATCCAAACGCCATTTTTCGCTCCCGCTGATATGCGTGGTAGTGCACTTCAAGATGCAAAAGCATCGAATTCAGAACCTGACCAAGTTGTTCTGGTTTTTGACGATAACCGACTGGTTGGCGAGCTTTTTGGTCAATTTGACCAAAACCTGGCTCTTCTTGAACAACTTCTTAGCGTTGAGGCGCTTGCGCGTGGCAATCAAGTTACCTTGCGCGGAACCAAAGATGCCTGCTCAGAGGCGCGCGATGTTTTGGAGACCCTTTATCAACGCTTGGCAGCTGGCGAGGAGCTTGCGCCAGGTGATGTTGATGGCGTGGTTCGCATTATTCGTGCTGATGCAGCGCAGCCATCCTTACCCAATTTGGAGGAAAGTAGCAGACCTTCAGGTGCCCGCGTTGCCATGTCCCAAATTTCAACGCGCCGAAAAACTGTTATTGCTCGCACTCCGATGCAAGACAACTACATCCGCGCCATGCAGAAAGATGAGCTTGTCTTTGGGCTTGGTCCAGCGGGCACCGGTAAGACCTACCTTGCTGTTGCCTATGCAGCCGCGCTTTTGGAGCGTGGTGAAGCATCTCGTCTTATCTTGTCCCGCCCGGCTGTTGAAGCAGGCGAACGGCTTGGCTTTCTGCCCGGTGATATGCGTGAAAAAGTCGATCCCTATCTGAGACCTCTCTACGATGCTCTTTATGACATGATGCCGCCAGAAAGAGTTGAGCGTGGCCTTCAATCAGGAATGATCGAAGTGGCGCCGCTCGCTTTTATGCGCGGGCGGACATTGACCGACGCAATTGTTATTTTAGATGAGGCTCAGAACACAACATCAATGCAGATGAAAATGTTCCTGACCCGCCTTGGTGAAAATTCCAAAATGTTCATTACTGGAGATGCGAGTCAGGTAGATCTTCCATCAGGGCAAGTGTCCGGTTTGGTCGAATCCACAAAACTCCTTGAAGGCGTTGAGGGTATCTCAATGATTCGGTTCAACGACAAGGATGTGGTGCGACACCAACTTGTGGCGCGAATTGTTCGTGCGTATGACAAGGCTGGAGCAGCTGCAAGCAGTCGGAAAAATGGCTGATACCATTTCAGCAAACACATCTGACAACCCATTGGACATAGATTGGGTTCAGGATGAAAGTCGTTGGGATCGCGTCGAAAATATCGATATTTTTTGTGCGAATATCGCTCAAAAAACCCACACGAAATTGAATTTTACAACACCGATTCTTGCTACAATTCTACTGACAAACGATGCGCGGATTCTTGAATTGAATTCACAATTTCGCAATCAAAATAAGCCAACCAACGTTTTGTCGTTCCCCAGCGGTGAAGAAGAACCAGACCATGAGAATGGAAAACTATACCTCGGCGATATCGCCATTAGCTTTGAAACTGTTTCAAGAGAAGCTGCGGAAGCGCAAAAGACATTGAACCACCATTTAACCCACATGATTGTTCATGGCATTTTACACCTGCTTGGTTATGATCATGAAACAGACGAAGAGGCAGAAGAAATGGAGAGGCTTGAGATCGAAATCCTGCATGAACTCGACATTTCAGACCCCTATGCAGTTCGCTGAATGAAGCTCTTTACCCTCTCAGAACCAAAATCTGCCATAAAGAACGTGTCAATCTACTAAAAGTAACGTACTATTCCTTAGTAAAATTATATTGAGATCCGCAGAAATGCCCGCCTCTTCCAATGCGATGCCCGCTCCCTCGGGGCAAAACAATAGCAGCTCTACTAACGCTTCTGAGCAATCTGGCGAGTCTGCCAACAGCATACAAAGCTCGTCGGCGACAACCGATAATGTATCTGAAGAAGGTCGAAGTCCCGGCGCCGTTAATGGCACACATAGCGAAGGACTTTTTTCTCGGTTCAAACAATTTTTGGGTTTTAAGAACGGCAGCATTCGGCAAGATTTGCAAGTAGCCCTGTCTGACGATGGCGTGGATCAGGGGCACTTCAGCGCAGACGAGCGCATTTTTCTCAGCAATATACTAGCACTAAGAGATGTACGTGTAGAAGACGTTATGGTACCTCGGGCGGATGTCGATGCGGCTCCTATAACCACTCAGCTTGCTGAATTGCTACATTTGTTCCGCAATGCGGGTCATTCACGTATGCCGGTCTTCGGAGAAACTCTGGACGACCCTCGTGGGATGATCCACATCAAGGATCTCATGGTCTACATCACAAAAACCGCAGAATACAAGCCATCGCTAGAGACCAAGCGCCGCAAGAAAATGCCGGGCGATCTGGATTTAAGGCAAGTTGATCTTGGAATCACTTTGGAAGAAACCACGCTTATTCGGCCTGTTTTATTCGTTCCACCATCAATGAAAGCGTCCGCACTACTTGCAAAAATGCAGGCCGCCCGTATTCAGATGGCACTCGTCATAGATGAGTATGGTGGTACCGATGGTCTCGTGTCTCTTGAAGATCTGGTGGAAACCATCGTTGGCGACATTGAAGACGAGCACGATGAAGACGATAAGCCAACGATTGTTGCCGAGAATGAAACCACGTTTGTTGCGGATGCAAAGGCCGAACTGGAAGACGTCGTAGAGGTCATCGGTACGGATTTTACTTTTGGCGAACATTCAGAAGATGCAGACACGCTTGGCGGATTAGTATTCGGCCTTGTGGGACGTATTCCAATTCGTGGCGAGCTTATACCAGCTCCCGGTCCATTTGAAATTGAGGTTCTGGAGGCTGATCCACGCCGTATAAAGCGATTAAAGATCCACCGACGGCGACGCAAACTTGGCAGTAAAATTGCTGTAAACCGAGGGAAAGACAGCGATACACCTTCTCCTCCAACAGAGTTGCCAGCATCAGCGGCCTAATGCTGCAGGAGGCTATCAGACCTTCTTTCGCTTGATGGTCCATTCAACTGATCAGACGGCAGGAATTCCCGAATGAATGGAACCACGGAAAAGTTACAAAGCCTGCTAGAAGGTCTGAGCGCAAAGAAACGTGCTTTTGTGGTCTTTGCTCTGGGCGCAATGGCAGCGCTTTCCATGGCACCACTGCATTGGTCTCCGATACTATTTATTTCATTTTCTGGCTTTTTTCTGATCGTGAACACAGCGCTTTCTAGCTGTGATCTGCGTCAAAGAGCGAAGCGCGCTGCCGGGCTTGGTTGGTGTTTTGGGTTTGGATTTTTTCTGGCAGGTTTATGGTGGATTGGCGCAGCGGTTTTGGTCGAGGCAGATCAATTTGCTTGGGCGTTGCCATTTGCTGTTGCCGGGCTTCCAGCAGGATTGGCTTTGTTTTGGGCGTTAGCAGGCTGCATTTCTGCGTTGTTTTGGTACAATAATCTGCAGAAAATTCTTGCGCTCACTATCTCTTTTGGATTGGCCGAGTATGCGCGGGGTCATGTTCTGACAGGCTTTCCGTGGAATGCCATTGGATACGGCGCAATGCCTTCCCCAGTCCTAATGCAATCCGCAAGTGTCATCGGACTGTGGGGCGTCACACTGCTCACAATCCTTGTGGTAACAATGCCTGGCCTTTTGCTGATCTCTAAAACTCCTGGAAAGACAGGCATCCGACCAGCGTTTGTCTTGGTAATTGTTACGGGTCTTTTGTCACTGCATATCGGATTTGGCCTCTGGCGCCTAAATGGCGCTGAGATAATAATAAAGCAAACAAGTGAAACGATTTTACGGTTGGTTCAGCCCAACATAACTCAGGAAGAAAAATGGCGACAAGGCAATGAAGATGCTGTTTTTCAATCCTATCTCGATCTCACATCTGCGCCTGGCCTGGACAAAATTGACGCCGTTATATGGCCGGAATCTGCCTTTCCGTTTCTGATTTTGCAAACTCCCGCCGCGTTGGCCCGAATTGACCAAGTCCTTCCAGACCAAACGCTACTTCTGACGGGCGCAGTGCGTGCGAAACCGCCGGAGCGGTCCTTTTCCGACACACCACCCAAGTTAAAGTTTTTTAATTCATTGCTGATTTTCGACGACAAGGCACAACGTCAACAGGTTTACGATAAGCAACGTCTGGTTCCTTTTGGCGAATTCATGCCATTTGGTGACATTCTGGAACAATGGGGAATTACAAATCTGGTAAACATTCCAGGTGGATTTGCAGATGGGTCAAACGGCAATCTGATCAATTTTACTCAGATAAATTCTGCTCACCCAACTTTGCCACCGGCAAGTGTGCTGATTTGCTATGAAGCCATTTTTCCCAGCTCTTTTGAGCTAAGCTCTTCTACGCACAACAACGCTGCAGCTACCGAATCACGAGCAGAATGGTTGCTCAACATAACCAATGATGCGTGGTTTGGGGAACTGGCTGGTCCTTATCAGCATTTCCATCAAGCACGGTTGCGAGCTGTTGAGCAGGGTTTGCCGATGGCACGGGTCGCCAACACTGGTATAAGTGCCATGATTGATCCCTATGGCCGCATCGTCCAAAAGATTGGCTTGGGCGAAACAGGCATTGTTGATGTAGCCCTACCCAAACCGTTGAGCTCTACAAGATATTCCAAGTCACGGGACCTTACCTTTGCCATTTTTATGGCGCTCTATTGCTCCTTGCTCTTCGCATGCACATTGATCAAACGAGCGGACTGATATTCCGAGTAGCATTGTTTTCATTTTGAGGGTGCAAACGACTTGGGGACAAACTGTTGCAGGTTGTGATTTGCAAATATCGCAATTTTTTCATTGATCGTGCGAATATCGCACGATAGACAGTAAATATAAGTCTTTGCATATATCGACTATTTTCAGAGGAATGCGTCATTTCGCAACTTTGAAAATACAGAAATCCAGTTTTTGCCCATAAATTTACAAAGTATGCTCAATGGAAAACAAACCTAAACCAATAAATAAAAAACGGCCAAACCCTATTGATGCACATGTTGGCAGCCGGATCAGGTTGCGCCGAATGATGTTGAACATGAGCCAGGAAAAACTCGGCGAGCAATTAGGTATTACGTTTCAACAAGTTCAAAAGTACGAAAAAGGCACCAATCGTGTCGGTGCAAGCCGATTGCAAGCGATTGCCACCATATTGGAAGTACCGGTTGCATTTTTCTTCGAAGACGCGCCGTCTGTACCGCCAATCGCACAAGAAGGATTTTCAGATTCAGGCGCGACCAACTATATCATGGATTTCTTGTCGACAAGCGAAGGCCTCCAGCTGAATCGCGCCTTCATAAAAATCAAGGATCCGAAAATGCGGAAAAGTGTTGTTGACCTTGTTCGCTCAATGAGCGGTGACGAAGAAGAATAAATTACGCTTTTCTTTCGTAAGGCGAGATTTAAAATTCTTTGAGAATTTTGCGCCTGCTTATACTTGACGATCTGGCCAAAACCCGGCACATAACGAATTCCTTATATGGTCTCGCATCCCTTGCGGGACCTGATAGTTATGTGCATGCCGCCCGGGCTGCTACAAATGCAAAGGCAATATGTCCGTGTCTCTCAAAAATTACCTGTTTACGAGTGAATCCGTTTCCGAGGGCCATCCTGATAAGGTGTGTGACCGGATTTCTGATGAGATCGTTGATGCCTATCTGGGTGCCTATGAGCAATCACGCGTTGCCGTAGAAACACTTGCGACAACAAATCGCGTCGTTATCGCAGGGGAAACCCGAGGCCCCGAAAGCGTCGACAAAGACACCATGATTTCGCTTGCACGCAATGCCATCAAAGATATTGGCTATGAGCAAGACGGATTTCACTGGGAAAGCTGCGATATCGATGTGCTGGTGCACAAACAATCGGACCACATTGCGCAAGGCGTTGATGCAAGTGGCGACAAAGATGAAGGCGCCGGCGATCAGGGCATCATGTTTGGCTACGCGTGTACCGAGACACCGGACTTAATGCCCGCACCAATTCACTACGCCCATCGCATTCTGCACAATCTGGCAACTGTACGCAAAAGCGGTGAAGCAGCTATGCTGGGCCCCGATGCAAAAAGCCAGATCACACTGGCATATGAAGATAACCGTCCCGTACGCGCAACTTCACTGGTCTTATCCACTCAGCACCTAGATGAAAGCCTGACATCTGCCGACGTAAAGGCAATTGTTGAGCCCTATATCCGAGATACTCTTCCAGATGGATGGATTACAGACGCGACAGAGTGGCACGTGAACCCAACTGGGAAGTTTGTTATTGGCGGTCCCGATGGCGATTGTGGACTGACCGGCCGAAAGATTATTGTGGACACATATGGCGGTGCCGCGCCTCATGGCGGCGGTGCATTTTCTGGCAAAGACCCGACAAAAGTGGATCGTTCTGCGGCTTATGCGGCTCGCTATCTTTCCAAAAACATTGTAGCAGCTGGCTTGGCGGAGCGGTGCACTTTGCAAGTGGCATACGCGATCGGAGTTTCAAAGCCCCTGTCACTTTATGTAAATCTGCATGAAACTGGTGACGTAGACGAGCAGAAACTCTCTGACACATTGATGCAATTGATGGATTTGACGCCAAGAGGCATCCGCGAACATCTGAAGCTTAACCGTCCAATTTATGCGCGCTCGGCAGCTTACGGTCATTTTGGACGCACACCAGACACCGATGGCGGGTTCTCATGGGAAAAAACAGATCTTGCAGATGCTCTACGGTCTGCTTTTTAAGATTGTATGCTTCACAGAACGAAGAAGAGTGACTTTATTGGCCGGCGGAAAACAAAACCGCTAAAGCCAGGACCGTCAAGATTAGTCAAAGAACTACTTCCACAGCTGAAATTAAACCCAGAGGTGCCAGCGCCTTTGGAACTGACTGATCTATTTCCAAGTGCGCAGCGTGTGCACCTTGAAATTGGTTTTGGCAACGGCGAACATCTAACTCACCGCGCGCATACAAACCAAGATATTGGTTATATTGGGGTAGAACCTTTTATCAACGGACTTAGTCAGGCGCTGGTTCAAATCGAGGATAAATCTCTTGGCAATGTCCGCCTATACGACGATGACGCCGGAGCCTTATTGGATTGGATGCCTGCTCAATCGCTAGAGCGGGTATTGCTTCTGTATCCCGATCCCTGGCCTAAATTCAAACATTGGAAACGCCGCTTTGTATCCAAACGCAATTTGGATCGTATCTCTCGCGCCCTAAAGCCAGGCGGCCTTTTTATGTTTGCAAGCGACATTGAACATTATGTAGCTTGGACGCTGAGCCATTGCAGAGATCATGCTGAGTTTAGTTGGAGTGCCAAACGCGCGGAGGACTGGGGCAGTACAGAGAATGGTCCGTTTTCAGGTTGGCCAAGTACACGGTACGAAGCTAAGGCCTTGCGCGAAGACCGGTTGCCCACTTATCTCACTTTTGAACGTCGCTGAGCCTACAGAGCTCGCTAAATCTATTTTTGCAAAACGGAAATTGTTTTCTGTAGAAAAACAAGATCAAGAAATTGACCGAATTTGTATCCCACTTCCCGCATCCTACCTGTTTCAACAAATCCATAGCGCTCATGTAGTTTGATAGACAGCTCGTTGCCAGCTTCAATGCCCGCAACCATAATATGAATGTCTGACTGTTCTGCGCGTTGTAACAGTGCTTGTAGGAGACGTTTTCCTATCCCCTGCCCCTGAGCGGTCGACAATACGTAGACAGAATTTTCCACAGTACGACGATATCCCTCAAAAGGACGAAATGCCCCGTATGTGGCGTACCCCAACACCTTAGAGCCGTCTGCAGCAACAAATACGGGGTACCCTGCAGCTATACGACCTTCGTACCAGATGGTTCGATTATCGACACTGGTTTCTTGATCATTCCAGATGGCTGTCGTGTTGCGAACAGCTTCATTATAGATAGAATGGATCCCTGAAATGTCGGAAAAAGACGCCGGACGGATCACTACTGAGCTGTTGTTCAAGATGTTCTCCAAAAACCAATGAAACTGCGGTGCACAAAAAGCTTTGACGTGAGCGATGCTGGTGCTAATTAGCCGCTCATGACAACACCTATCAACACCATTCGCAATTTTTCGATCGTCGCTCATATTGATCACGGAAAATCCACACTCGCTGACAGGCTGATTCAGCTAACAGGCGGGTTGGAAAACCGTGAGATGAAAGCACAAGTCCTCGACAATATGGACATTGAGCGCGAGCGTGGCATTACCATCAAGGCACAGACCGTTCGACTTTCTTATAAAGCGAAGGATGGCGTGACTTATATTCTCAATCTCATCGACACTCCTGGGCACGTTGATTTTGGTTATGAGGTTAGCCGATCACTTGCGGCTTGTGAGGGATCTCTTTTGGTCGTTGACTCAAGTCAAGGCGTAGAAGCGCAAACCCTTGCCAATGTCTATCAAGCTATCGAGAACGATCATGAGATCGTTTCTGTGCTCAACAAGGTCGATTTGCCTGCTGCAGACGTAGACCGTGTCAAAGAACAGATTGAAGAAGTTATCGGTCTGGATGCCTCCGATGCACTTGGTATTTCCGCGAAGACAGGCATGGGAATTGACGAAGTGCTGGAAGCGATCGTTACGCGCTTGCCATCCCCAGAACACGGAAAACTAGCTGGCGATCCGGATGCTAAGCTTAAGGCGATGTTGGTGGATAGTTACTATGATGCATATTTGGGCGTTATCGTACTTGTGCGCATTGTCGATGGGAAACTGAAAAAAGGCCAAAAAATTCGCATGATGGGCACGAACGCTGCTTATGACGTTGATCGTGTAGGCGTGTTTACGCCCAAGCTTGTTACTGTTGATGAACTTGGGCCAGGCGAAATTGGCTTTCTTACTGCGTCCATCAAGGAAGTTGCTGACACGCGCGTTGGCGATACAATCACCGAAGAAAAGCGCCCAACAGAAAACGCGTTACCAGGCTTTAAACCGGCTCAGCCTGTTGTGTTCTGTGGCTTGTTTCCAATTGATGCTGGCGATTTTGAAGATCTGCGTGCCGCAATGGGCAAGCTGCGCCTAAATGATGCAAGTTTCTCGTTTGAGATGGAGACATCCGCTGCTCTTGGTTTCGGGTTCCGATGCGGATTCCTTGGTCTACTGCATCTGGAGATCATTCAGGAACGGCTCGAGCGCGAATTCAACCTTGATCTGATCGCAACCGCACCCAGTGTGGTTTACGAACTAACCATGACCGACGGCACTGAAACGCTTTTGCACAATCCGGCTGATCTGCCAGATGTCATGAAAATTGAAGAAATTCGCGAACCGTGGATCAGAGCGACCATTTTGACACCGGACGAATATCTGGGTCCAATTTTAAAGCTTTGTCAGGATCGCCGCGGCCTACAAATCAACCTATCTTATGTTGGCACACGTGCCATGGTGCAATATGACTTGCCCTTGAATGAAGTGGTGTTTGATTTTTACGACCGCCTAAAGTCGATTTCCAAAGGTTATGCAAGCTTTGACTACGCGATTACGGACTATCGTGCAGGCGACCTTGTAAAACTGTCGATGTTGGTCAATGCCGAACCTGTTGACGCATTGGCAATGCTGGTGCATCGGAGCCAATCAGAACGCCGCGGTCGTGATATGTGCGAAACGCTAAAGGATCTGATCCCGCGACACATGTTCAAAATCCCAATTCAGGCAGCTATCGGTGGTAAAATCATTGCCCGTGAGACCATTGCAGCTTTGCGCAAGGATGTGACAGCCAAATGTTATGGTGGTGACGTAACCCGAAAACGCAAACTTCTTGAAAAGCAAAAAGCTGGCAAGAAGAAAATGCGCCAGTTTGGTAAGGTCGATATTCCACAAGAAGCATTTATTGCTGCATTGAAGATGAGTGACTAGAACTGTTTGCAACGCATACTAACTGCGCCAGATTGTCGCAGTTAATACCTGAAAATTTGCCGAAGAAAATCTCCGCCATATAACAAGTTATACGAAGTCAGTTTTTATGGGTGACTTCTGTATGGAGTTGTTAGAGTGGACGTATCAAAAGACATGATGGCCAGGCAAGAACAGGGCATGGGTAGCCTTTTGCTGCTGGATGATGACGTAGTTTTTGCTAACCGACTGGCAAGAACTATGGAGACGCGTGGATTCAAAACTAAACCCGTTGAATCTATGGCCGAAGCAGTTGTTTCGGTAGAGCGAGATGTGCCCCAATTTGCCGTTGTAGACATTCGTCTAAAAGACGGCAGCGGGCTGGATATTATTCAGCAAATAAAGAACCTCAATAGTGATGCGCGCATCATTGTTCTAACCGGATATGGCAACATCGCAACGGCTGTAGCTGCAGTTAAACTTGGTGCTTTCGATTATCTGGAAAAACCCGCCACGGCAGATGATATATACTATGCACTAACGCGCGAGGATGATGAAAAACCCTTGCCGCCTGAAAATCCAATGTCTGCAGATCGCGTTCGTTGGGAGCATATTCAGCGGGTGTTTGAGGCTTGCGATAGAAACGTGTCAGAAACTGCCAGACGGCTAAGCATGCATCGACGCACATTGCAGCGGATTTTGGCCAAACGCGCTCCCAGATAGACCTAGAGCCCCTGCAAACCCGGATCAGATAGATGATGCAACCGGGTTGCAGCTGCCGCGGCAAATCGTTGTAATACAGCTTTGCGTCTTGCTGCTGATAGTTTGTGTTCCGGGGCATCTCTCAAAATTTCAGCACCGAACGCGTCGGCCATCATCAGGCCCTGTTCTTCTGGAAAGATATCTGCCGGAACGCCTTCGTGACTGGCGAAAAAAAGTCGATCACAATAGTCTTTGTAATCTGGCCATTTATTATCCGCTTTAAAATCTGCGATCGAGGATTTGATCTCAACAATCCAAAACTCGCCCTTTGCAGAAAGCGCTATAATGTCGGCACGGCGACCAGATGCCAAAGTTAATTCGCTCAACAAGGAAAATTTTTTGCTGTACAGCATGCGGCCGACACCGCGTTGAATCATCAACGCCGTTTCACTTTGTCGGCCATCGGCAAGTTGCCGCGCCAGCGAATCTTCACCTCGAACAAGCATAATCTCAGTTTAACCGGCCTATGCTGCGCTTTGAAGCCCACGCTTTTGCAACAATGCATCGATGGAGGGCATGCGCCCCCTAAATGCTGTATAGAGCTCAGCCGGATCAGCTCTGTTGCCAGCACTATAAATGTGTTCTTTCAACTTCTTTGCGAGCTCAGGATTAAATGCATCTCCGGTTTCCTCAAAGGCAACAAAAGCGTCAGCGTCCATAACTTCAGACCACAAATACGAATAGTAACCAGCTGAATAACCATCGCCCGAAAATACATGCATGAAGTGAGGTGTGCGGTGCCGCATGATGATTTCCGCAGGCATCCCAATCTTTTCCAAGGCCTTGGCTTCAAACGCCAACGGATCAGCAGCTGCTTCTTCAGCATTCAAGTGCATCTCCAGATCGACCAGCGCCGAAGAGACATATTCTACAGTGCTAAAGCCCTGATTGAACGTGCTTGCGGCCAATAAACGGTCCATCAGATCTTTCGGCAAAGCTTCACCTGTATGGGCATGAACGGCGTATTTGGAAAGTATTTCCGGTGTAGTAAGCCAGTGCTCGAACAACTGGCTTGGCAGCTCCACAAAATCTCTCGCGACACTGGTTCCTGATACCAGTGGGTAGGTCACGTTAGACAACAGGCCATGCAAAGCGTGGCCGAACTCATGGAATAATGTGTGCGCATCATCGAAGGTCAGCAACGCGGGCTCACCTGCTGGGGCTTTTGCAAAGTTCATGACATTGACGATAATGGGACGAATGTCGCTTTTGAGTTTTTCCTGAGAACGGAACGCGCTCATCCATGCACCAGAACGTTTTGAAGGACGCGCGAAGTAATCTCCGAGGAAAATGCCAACATGTTGCCCTGCAGCATCCTTGACTTCCCAAGCCCTGACATCAGGGTGATAGAGCGCTAAGTCTTTGATTTCCTGGAAAGTAACTCCGAAGAGCTTGCTAGCAGCAGCAAATGAGGCCTCAATCATGTTCTCAAGCTGAAAATACGGTTTGATTTCAGCTTCATTCAACGCGTGATCACGTATGCGAACTTTTTCGGAATAATAGCGCCAATCCCACGGAGCAATTTCCGCGTTGTCTCCAAGGCTTTGTGCCAAGCCCGACAGCGCGACAGTTTCCTCCGCCGCGCGTGCCTTTGCTGGCGTCCACACATTTTCCAGCAACTCACGGACGGCCTCCGGCGTTTTTGCCATTTGATTGTGTAGTTTGAAATGGGCGAATCCATCAAACCCAAGCAATTTGGCTCGTTCATCACGCAACTTCAGCGTTTCTGTAATGATGGCTCGATTGTCGCTGTTGCCACCCTTTTCTCCGCGTGCGGCCCAAGCCTTAAATGCCACTTCCCGCAAATCCCTGCGGCTGGAAAACTGCAGAAACGGCTCGATGAGGGACCGAGATAGAGTAATCACATGTTTGCCGGCAACGCCCCGCTCGTCAGCCGCGGCCTTTGCCGCTGACACCAGAAAATCTGGCAATCCTGCCAAATCCGCTTCTTCTTCCAAAACCAATTGAAACTCTTTCTCATCGGTCAGGACATTTTGAGAGAACTGAGTGCCAAGTTCTGATAGACGGGCTGAGATTTCTGCCATGCGCTCACGGCCAGCACCGGCAAGAGCTGCGCCAGATCGCACAAAACTCTCATAGTATTTTGTAAGAACTCGAAATTCCTCATCACCCAATCCAAGGGAATCAATACGTTCGAAAAGGTCTTTGATACGGCCAAACAGTTTTGCATTCATTACAGTTGCGCTGGAATGCCGTGATAGTTTTGGTGCCACTTCACGTTCAATATTCTGCATCTCGTCGTTGGTGTTTGAGCCAGAGAGATTGAAAAATGTGCCTGCCACATTGGAAAGATCATCCCCAGTCATTTCGAGAGCACAAATGGTATTCTCAAACGTCGCTGCTGCTTTATTGTTGGCAATTGCATCGATCTCTGCGCGGTTCGTAACCATCGCTCGTTCAAAACCATCCAAAAAATGGCCGTTTTGAATTAGATCAAACGGTGGAACTTCAAACGGCGTTGTCCATTTGGCAAGAAGCGGGTTATCCGACATGTATCTATCCTGAAAATCTGTGATCTTAACTATGTAAGTCGATCTTAGGGCTGCGCAAGAAAATGCAACACACCTTGCCCGGCCTGTCTGCCAGATGACATACAAGCTTGAAGCAAATAGCCACCCGTTGGGGCGTCAAAGTTCAACATTTCACCGGCTGCAAAAAATCCAGGCCGGTCTTTGAACATGAAATCCTCAGTCAGAGAATGAGTTTCGACTCCCCCTGCCGATGAGATGGCTCTTTCTAAGCCCTGGATGCCGTTGGCAACCAGGGGAAGATGTTTTACAAGCCGCGCCAGAGCATGAGAATCTGAAGGCGGTGGTCCAGCCTCATATACCAATGCTGTTTCCACAGATGTGAACTTCAATGCTCTCCGAAGACAATTGGAGAGCGACTGTTTTGCGGGGACTTTTTCCAACCTGGTCGCCAACGCCTCTTCAGATTGACCCGGCCTCATATCAATTGAGATTTGGGCAGTACCTTCGCTGAGTTGATCGCGCAAAAAGGCACTCATCGCGTAAATTGCAGAACCTTCCAGACCATAAATCGTCAACAACAATTCGCCGGCAACGGTCTGGCTTTCGCAATTTAACTCGATGGCCTTTATTGGCGTGCCAGCGAATTTGCCCTTCAGATGGTCACTCCACGCTATGTTGACACCCATATTGCTGGGTTTGAACGGCTCGATATCAACAAATTTTTCCAATTGTCCACGCCATTCGCCATCGCTTCCAAGGCGCGGCCAACTTGCACCTCCCATGGTAAAGACGACGGCGTCAAAATTATGGCTGACTGACACGCCTTCGCTTGTTTCAAAAGTCAATTCTGAATTGTCACCGAAACCTGTCCATGTGTGCCGGGTGAGAAGCTGAACTTTGTTTTGTTCCAAGCGCCGCAGCCAGCTGCGCAACAAGGGCGAGGTCTTGAAGCATTGGGGGAATATTTTTCCGCTAGAGCCAACAAATACGGGTTCTCCAAGCTCTTCTACCCACCCGCCAAGAGCCTCATGTGGAAATGCTTCAATCGCCTTTTTTAACTCCGCAGGCAGGTAAAAATATCCGTTTGTCAGCTCCTCCAACGAACCTTCATGGGTGATGTTTAAACCACCCAAACCAGCCATCAGGAACTTTCTCGCCGGGCTGGGCATTTTTTCAAAGATGGTCACCTCATGACCTACTTCGGAAATCACTTCCGCAGCCATGAGACCCGCGGGCCCAGCGCCAACAATGGCTACACTTGCCATGATTTAGCGATCGAGAATTGAGCGCAACTCAACCAAATTTGAACGCACCCTCAATATATAGAATCCGATAGTAGTGAGGTGGGTTGGCATCAACCAGCCATCTTCTTTGCCATTCGACACGATGAAAGGCTGCAGTTTGATCGCGCTAAGGGTTTGCGCTTCCATCTCATCCCAAAGTGCACTTAGCCCCCGGCTTTCAATAATGTCTGAAAAATCAGCTCGTGCGCCTCTAAGAATGCCGTAATAGGCATAGAGCTGCCCTTTTGCATTCATGAAAATATCGTCCGCGCGCGTATCAAACCAACCGCCATTATAGGCTTCTGCTCGTGTCTTAAGACTTGCAGATGTCGACCCTATATCATTCGCAATACGATCGATAAACTGCATCAAATTATCAGCGCGCGCATCGAACGTAGCGTCGCAAGCCATCAAATTCACCTGATAGGCTTCGAGTTTTTCGATAGCACCGCGATAGTAACTTGGGCTTGGCGTTGTTGGTCCAAACGGCTGGCTGTCAAATGGATTGAAGTACCAAGTATACTGGTTGAACTGCAGTGAGCCGCGTGCGTCTTTCAAATCAGGATCGATCTGGGATGTACCACGTACACGGCCCAACCGATCAGACATTTCAATCGCTGTTCTACCAATTGCTTGATGGACACCACGCTGAAATGCAGCTTTGTTGTCCAATACCCAAGTGCGGTCCCAATCGATACCAAAAAAGCCTAGTTTGTAGAGCGGGTGATTGGACAGCCATTTGTTTTTATTCACATTAAAATCGATAAGATACGCCACCGCGTCAATAGTGGAGGATCTTCCGCAAGTGCGAGTTGTATCTGTGCCACCCTCTACTGCAACTTGATCACCGGCAGAAACAGTGCCTAACTGTGAAACAAATTGTTCTGGATAATTGATGTCATAATCACGTATCCACAATGAGTGCCAGACGAAGAGTATGTACGATAAAATGATGGGAAATACGAATATCCCTAGCGCAATACGAATCCACATCTTGCGTTTCATCACAAATTGGTGCGCCGCGCGAAATGGCCAAATCGCAGCAACCCAAAGGCCAACAACGAAAGCCACCAAGCCAGCGATCAGTCGTTTTATCCCATCAACGAGCGGGTCAAGCATTGTAGTATCCTATGGTTTTATCGTTTTCACATAGAGGCTAGGCGGCTGAAGAACAAGTCGCAGTATCGCTACAAGTTAACCCCATGGTCCTTTTTTGGGCCGTTTGGTGGTAGCGTCATAGACGCCAAATATCTTCTGCCAATAGCGTTCTTTATTGCTGAAATAAGTGTCCTCAATCAACGTAACGACATAGTCGCGAAGATTGTTCGGATAGGTTTCGTAATCCCGATAAAATGCTTCTTTGTTGACCATGAATCGCACGACAAAATCAAATGGGACAAATTCAGCTATCAATCGGTTTATCAAACCAGCGTCGGGATGGTCCGGCATGGCTCGCTGCAACGAAAACCGTAAATCAGGCGCTACTTTGCCAATATCAATGGTCTCACCTGCCACCAGTGACTTCTTAGTCTTGTTCAGGAAAGACAAAATACGATCATTCGATACATCGCTAGCGTGCGCATTGACCCATTTTTTGACATTAGCTGGCGTCAACTTGCCCAGATCTGCCCCATTGCCTGATAGCGCCATCATGGCTCTGATATGCTGATCAATCCGGCTTTCTAAAACACCGGAGTCTAGCAGCCAGTCTCGGTTAAGTGGTTCAAGCCTTTCGCTTGTATCCAGATAAGTGTGCAACGTTTTGGGATCAGCTAGTGAGATATACCAATCCAACGCCCTTTTCTTTGTTGGAAACGGTGGCTCCTCAGGCTCAGCCAGCACCATATGCTCGTCTTCATCGCGCAAAATGTAGATGCCGCCAAAATGATCCGCCCAAAAAGCGTTTTTAGTAAAGCGTATATTCCGCGGCACCGGGTCGTTCTTGCGAATATCACCAGTTAGAGCTGCAAGATCTATGATCTCTTTTATAAGCGTATCATTGTCCCATGATGTTGGTTCACGCTCAAAGCGAGAGACCAGACCTTCAAGTTTGTGGGCCGCTTCAAGCACACCATTTGCGCTGTTCAAATCAAACATGACGTGTCGGATGGACAGTAAGTCTTCAATGGAAGTGACCGTATAGGTGTCATCTTCAATTTCACCGAAAATCACATCTTTCAAAGTTAGGATATCGAGTGATGATCTGTTGGCTTCGTAAAAACTGCGCATCAATTCCGGCGTCGAAGAAAACGACACCTGTGTATAAGGCAGATCATGCTGTTTGGGTGTCAGAATAATGAAACGCGGATTCACGCGATGCGGATTCAAATAGTGCTGATCGTCCAAAATATCAGCGACCTGCGGCGAAAAACCCATGGCATCTATAAAGAATTTTTCAGGTGCAATGGGTTTAAACCCAAATTGCCTGAGTGCTGTGTTGTAGTTCTTGACCAGATGCGGTTGGGAAACCTCCATCAGTCCGCCATATATCATTTTGCTGGCAATTAGGCGTTCCATTTGCCCTCTTTCTTCAACTGCTCCATTTCGCGAGCCGCACGTTCTCTCACTCGTTGATCGCGCAATATCTTGTCTGTCGCAGCCTCATCGGACTTATCTGAATAGCGGAACTCAGATGATGCGTAACGATTGATCTCCTGCAGGACCATGTCCATGGTGATGGGGCTCTGCAGCTCCTTAATCATTTCCAGCTTTTCGTCATATGCCTTGTGCATAAAGCCTTCTGGAGTTTCGAACCATTCGTCCGGTAACTCCACATCAAACGCCCGCATCTTAATTGCGTCGGTGACGTTCTTGATTGCCCTACCAGTGAACCGCGGCTGCGCTTCTTTAATGGCATGAAGGTAACGGCCTACATCTGCCATGGTCTCAGGCTTGCCATTGGCTGACATCACATGATCGAATACTTTCTTCAGGCCTTCATCCTCTGGCACCAGTAAATCGCCGTAGGCCTCTTCGGCAGCACGCTGAATGTTCTGATTTGCGTAAAGCTCATGATCGCCCAATTCCAGAGAATGATTTTTACCAAGCAGCAGGGTAAAGATGTCGACATAGTCTTCACGCGTCTGTGGCCCATCCACCAGCCATCTGGCGCCAGCGCGCTGACGCAGCGCATCATCCACCATCTCAGGATAATTGGAGAACATGCCAAATGAGCAATTACCACGAACCACTGTGCTGGCGCCGGAAAAGGCATCCATGAGCACGGCAGTAATTTCCTGCTGTCCAGCGGAAGTATTGTTGCTGTCGGATCGCTTTGCAGCAACCTGATCAATATCATCTACTGTTCCAAAGCCTATGGTTCGTGGATCTAAAACTGCATCAATAAAGGCTTTACAGTTTTGCCCTGATTTCCCCTGGTAGGATGAAATTTGATCCACACCAAAGTTTTGATAGTGGAACCGATAGCCGCCAACCTGTGCATAGTCATTCATCAAGCCAGCAATCATCTGGATCAGTGTGGTTTTACCAGTACCGGGAAAGCCATCGCCGATGAATGTGAAAATAAATCCGCCAAGTTCGACGAACGGGTTCATTTGCTTGTCAAAATCATAGGCCATAAGCATTTTAGACAGCTTAACCGCCTGATGCTTTGCGATGTGATTGCCCACAACCTCATGCGGCTTCTTGAAGCTCATCGTCAGTGGTTTGCTGGCTTTGGATGGTCCCGTTTCCAGCCCGTCTAAAGTGAAGTCATCCGCATCCAAGCGAATGTGCATGGCTTCAAAGACGCCGATTTCATCGAATCGCTTGGCACGTGCTGCCAGCGCTTCTAAAAATCCCTGTGCGCTTGTGCGTGCACGCGATGTCATGACGGCGTCGCTGTCTGCACCGTCCAATGCCTCGTCCAGCGTTGCCACAAGGCCTTTCAAAGCATCTCGCGTGGTTTCAAACTGCAGAATTGGCTCAGGCTGGTCACTTTGGCTCTCGCCATTGGAAGGCAGGCTGTCCAGAAGGAAACGCGCCGCTGTAAAAGCGGCAATAAAAGCGGCAGTGTTTTGCAATGCGTGGAAGCGGTGCGCCCTATCACCTTTGACCGCGCCCGCCCTGTTTTGGGCTTGCAGTTTTTCCAATTCTGTTTGCCGCGCAAATATGTCTGCCACAGCCTGTCCAACGGCCATTCCGCGCCGCAATTTATAGGCAAGTGCGTGTTCTTCAGGCGTCATCAGCGTATCGTTTGAATTAACCGCCTGGAGACGATGCAAAAAACGAATATCTTTGGCCTGTCGTTGGGGCGCCGTTGATACGGTGCTGACGAAACGCCGCCGCGTTCCTGCTAACTCAGTTTTGGATTTGCTACGGTCCTCCATAACAACCACGCTGGTACGCTCTAAGAGAGCCTGCATGGTATTTATGTGATCCGAAATATCTTTCTCCGACAGGGTGGTTAAACCGATATCCATGTCGTTACTCCCTTAAAATCCTACGGATTAAACTTGGCGGATGATGTCATCTTCGCTGACGATTGAGCACTTGTAGCGCCCGAACACTTCAGCGGCATTTCCACTTGCATAGACGGCTTGATAAGCAGCGTGTGGGACCAGTGCGTGATACTCGACAGCACTGACACCCTGCTGAACGCAATCCACATCATCAGTATTGATATGAAACACTTGTTCGGGTGGACTGGAACTCCAGAACCGCCTCTGACCGGGCTTCTCACTGGCAGAAAATAACTCCTGCATTGTCCACGTAAGCACCCATGCATCAATGGTGGCATCCACCTTATCCAACAAACCCTGAACCAGCTCATTGTGCTTTGTAATACCACCCGCGTAAAAGGGGCCAAGGACGAAACGGCGTAGTTGTTTGGGATGCAGATCATCAAACTCTTTGTCCAACGCTGTGGCGATTGTCGTCAAAGTGAGACTGTAAGAAGAATTTGCTTCAATAAATTCTGTCAATTTTTGAGATAGAACTGGGTTTGGAATACCATCCATACCCTGATCTGCTTTAGCAAGTTGGCGTTTGCCAGATGGCGGTTCCAATGCGTCTCGAAAAATCCGCTTGGCAGCACCAGATGCCATACTTTTCGACGAGTCTTCAAGAACAAGAGTGTACAGCAAAGGCAGGTTTGCTTTGCCGTCATAAGTCGACCAATAGACGACATAGTAGGGCCGGTCGTTTTTAGGGTTAGTCGAAATTCGAATAGTCTTTGGTGCCGTGTGCATAGTATATATGCCATCGCCTGAAACATTTTGCCTAAGCTCTTGGTAAAACAACCGCTCTGCCATTTGCTTGCGCAAGGCATCCGGCTCTTTCCGGTTACCCAGCATTTGGTCAATCATTTTACGCTTTAGTGCCGTGGGATCAGGCAAGGTCTTGAGTCGTTCACTCGCCTGATTTTCAGCATCTGACAGTGCCAGCACTTCCTGCAAAGCAGGGAATCCACTCTCGTTCAAATCGATACGAAAGCTGTCCTGATAGCGTGCCTGCAAAACCCAGGCTCGGGCTGAGTTCTCCAGCCGTCCCAAATTCTGAGTCATAACCGCACCCAGAATGTCATGCGGACGAGAACCCCAAGGCCCTTGATCACGGGATACAACAGCCCGTTCCAAAAAAACAATGGCGGCTTTTAACGCGTAGAAATAACGCGACAACACTGTTTGAGACCCCACAAGGCGCTCCCGATTTACGCTTTAGGACGCTTTGTATTCAGCCGCTTGGTGCTTGTCCATCACATCGGAGAAACGACGAGTGAAGGCATCATCGGCCAATTTTTTGCGACGCTGAATTTCATCAGAATTGACCATGGACTGCTCGTGCATTTCCAAAAGATCAGCGATATGAGATTGAGCCGCGGCCCCAATGCCAGCCATTGTTTGCTCAGCGGCTAAATCAACTTTGGAACCGAGCGTATTGATTTTATGCGCAACATCCTGCTGTGCGGCTGTCTTCAAGGAATCTTCCAAAGACTTATACAGAACAATACGCTGCTCAGTGTCGATTTTTAGTTTGTTGATAAGCGTGTTCTGCGCTGCAATCTGATTGTTCAAGCTGTCGATAAATGTCTGGAACATCGAGGTGTAACGCTCCAAGGTCTGCGAAGCAGCCAGTAGCTCCTGCTCTTTTGCCTGAGCCTGATTATATTCCGTTGCCATTTCCGAACGCTTGGTCTCAAGCTCAGTGCGCTGTTGCTGATCGGTTGTTGCTGCGATCTGGTTTTCCATATCCAGCAGCGCCGGATTCAAGTCTTCGATTTTCTGTTGCGTTTCCAGCAGAGTGTCAGTTGTTGCCTGACGGCGATCTAACACTGTTCGCAAACTGGATTCAGATGTTTCGTAGCGTGCTTCCAAAACAGATTTCTGATCAGTCAGGATACCAACAATCGTGTCGGACTTTGAAAGGAGGTCCTGTAAATTCCCACCCAGTGATGTTGTACGCACGCGCTCGTTGCGCATGGATTTGGCTTTGTTTTGCGAAAACAGGCCAATAAATTTTTCCATGCCGGTAAAGGTCTGCATGCTTTTGAATTCAGCGCCAAAGGAATTTGTCACATCTTCAAGGCTCAAAATCAGATCGGCAATATTGCCTTCCATGACCTTTTGTTGACCTAGAACATCTTGAATGCGTGCATTCTCGATATCAAAGTCGACTTCCATGACACTGTCACTCGAAGCCATTGTGTCCAAAACTTCAGAAGACTGATCAATCTTCGAGCGCATTTGCTCGACCATATCACGTGTCTTTTCAATTTCCTGATCGAATTCCTGAATGCCAGCCATATACGCCCCCTAATTTAAGGAAAAATGTTATTGAATGCTTGTTTCATGCTCAATATAGACATTCGCCCCGGAAACGCACGCAGAACATGCAAATGTGGCGATTGAAGGCATGATTTTATTTGAAGAACGCGTGTTCCACGGGTTTCAAACACACATCTTGAACATTGCGTATGATGCGCTCTCGCTCAACTTAATTGCGTTTGCATTTCAAATGATGAACCGCATCCGAAATCGATACAATCGGATGCGGTCTATTTTTCTAAGACGCGTCTTTTAGAATGGAACAGCTACGCGCACATTGCCTTGGTAAGTCGTGTAGCCAGTAGCGCCCAGGCCGCCAATGTTACCATCTAACTCCAACGACACTTCATTTGTGAAATCGAAGTCAACACCAGCACTCAGACGCGCAGAGACATCCCCGTCCAAATTGAGGTTGGTTGTGCTGCTATCATTGTTAACAAAATCATACTCTCCCTCAACAGCACCCCAGAATTCGGCATTGGTGCCATTGTCCATGAGGTGATCTCGAGAGACACGTGGTCCAAAGGCAACTTTACCTATGGTCAGCGTTTGTTTCGTAACGACGGTACCGCCAGATGTCGTGTAACCGTCTTGGGATTCCCAAGCTATTTGACCCTGAAGATTTGGCTCAATGGTGTATTTTCCATAAAGGAAATGTCCGGTGATATTACCCGCTAACATCCAGCGTGTGGCATCAAAATCACCACCGTCACCAGCCACATCATTGTCGTAGTTTAGCCAGGAATGCCCCAACAATGCATCTATGGTCAGGTTGCGGCTGATGCGCAAGCCGGAATAGGCTGCCAGCGTGACCCCGCCACCTTCTAGTGTGCCGTTGGTGCTAGCAAAATCAAAACTGGTCCACTCGTAGCCCGCGAGAGCACCCAGAATCCAATCTTCATTTACTTTGTAATCAAGGCCAACCACACCATTTAATATTCCGCCATCGGGTGATGAAGACGAACCATCAATCACAGTGTACCCGGCATTGACCCAAAGATTCCAACGTGGCTGCTCTGGATAGTCCTCAAATGATGGGCATGCATCCAATTCGTCTAGTTTTTCACCAGATGAAATACGACGACGACGCTCTTCTTCATCCAACACATCATCGGAGCGACACCGCATCAAACGATTGATCAGTGCTTTATGAGCACTGGTGCTGATGAAGGAGAGTGTGGTTTGCGTGGCGAGAGGTGTTCCGCCGTTTTGTTGATTCTCGCTATCCAAAGGAGTTGCAGCTGGTGAGCATAAGGCTGCTGGTATAGTAAAGGTTCGCAATTCAGCCGCACCTGCGAGGTTAATTGGCAAACCGGGAATAGTATAACCAACTGATGTTGTAAGATTAGCTGCTGAACCACCATCTCCAAAAGAATCGAAAAGCGTGAATGTGTGTGGCACGCCGCAAGCAATTACTACGTTACGCTGGAACGTACCGGGAGCAAAATCGGGGTAGGTACCAGGAGCCTCTGATGAAACTAGCATATTGGGTGGGCCGACTTCTTCTAAATCCCACGATGTTTCAGATCCAAAAAAATCGGTTGTGATGTCAATAGTCAGTATCGCTGTTTGAGCCATAACAGGCGCAGAGCACAACAAAAAAAAGCAAAGAGCAAAAAAAATTCGGAACATAGTTCACCGATTAAATGGCTAAAAAAATTATAAATATAATTCTTGTCTAACGCTAAAATTTTTGAAAAACAATAATAATCACAATGGCTTCATCAATTTTTGACAAATTAAAAATTTAGTAAGTAGTATTCACAGGATAAAAATCCCTAACTCCTAAATTTTGGATTTTTAACGGTTGAGACTAAACTAGAATGTAGCAAAACCCCGCAGCGAGACCGCACCATGAAACCTCATATATGTTTAACCCTTTCGCTGTTTTTTATCGCGGGCATCTTTACGATAACGCCGGGCGCCTACGCCGCAACCTGCCAACCCACGGGGAGCTTTGCGGACTTCAAAGTGGATGTTTCCGTTGAAGCATTAAGTGCTGGTGTTTCCCCTCAAATCGTAAAGCGCATTGTACCATCGCTCAGCTACTCCAAAAGCGTGATAGCTGCAGATCGCAAACAGGGTGTATTTGCGCAGAGCTTTCTTCAGTTCTCAGGCCGCATGGTTGCGCCCTATCGCATTTCTGGCGGACGTGACCGCCTGAAGCGCTATGCGAAGACATTCAAAAAGGTGGAGACTGAAACGGGTGTTCCGGGCGCTGTGATTTCTGCGTTCTGGGCATTGGAGACGGATTTTGGTGCTGTGCTGGGTGATTTCAACACACTAAATGCGCTGGCCACACTCGCCTATGATTGCCGCCGACCGGAATTGTTCCGCCCTCAACTTATCGCAGCACTGCAATTATTGGATCGCGGTGATCTTTCCATTGATCAAATGCGCGGTGCCTGGGCCGGAGAGTTAGGCCAATTGCAAATTCTTCCTTCCGATATTTTGGAACACGGCGTGGATGCCAATGGCGATGGCAAAGTTGATGTGCGCAAGACAACGGTAGATGTGTTGGCAACCGGCGGGAATTTTTTACAACATCTTGGCTGGACCTCTGGAGAG
>JBGCFS010000028.1:0-97671 GCA_045107035.1 Hyphomicrobiales bacterium | reverse complement strand
TGGGGCCTGAACATCGTTGTCGGTCTTGCTGGCCTTCTCGACCTTGGATATGTAGCTTTCTATGCGGTCGGTGCTTATTCCTTCGCACTGCTCGCCCAGTATTTTGATTTAGGGTTCTGGATTTGCCTTCCATTGGCAGGCGTACTTGCAGCATTCTGGGGCATTATTCTTGGTTTCCCTGTATTGCGATTGCGTGGAGACTACCTCGCCATTGTTACATTAGCCTTTGGTGAAATCATTCGTGTTGTCTTATTGAACTGGTATGAATTTACTGGTGGTCCAGACGGCCTTTCTGGCATCCCTCGTCCCACTTTCTTTGGCATAGACTTTACACGGGGCGAAGGTGGATTTGCAGATACATTTGGTCTGACATACTCACCCATTCATCGCATTATTTTCCTCTACTATGTCATTCTGGCTCTCGCTCTATTGACGAATTTTGTCACCATGCGGTTGCGTCGCTTACCAGTGGGGCGCGCTTGGGAAGCGCTTCGAGAGGATGAAATCGCATGTCGTTCGCTAGGCATGAACACCACAAATACAAAGCTCACAGCTTTTGCAATTGGTGCCATGTTTGCAGGGTTCGCAGGTTCCTTCTTTGCAACCCGCCAGGGGTTCATATCGCCGGAGAGTTTCACTTTTATTGAATCAGCGATCATTCTGGCCATTGTGGTTTTGGGAGGTCTTGGAAGCCAGATCGGCGTTGTTATTGCATCGGTTGTCTTGATTGGCGGCTTTGAAGTATTCCGTGAATTTGCAGACTATCGCATGCTGATCTTTGGTCTCTTGATGGTTGTTATCATGGTGTGGAAACCACGCGGGCTCATCACCACTCGAAATCCATCGGCAATTTACAAAAAGCGCAAATCTATTGAGGCAGACATGGTCGCCCAAGGAGAAGGGCACTGATGAGTACGTCATCTAAATCCCGATCTTGGGATGAAAACCCAGTGCTCAGTGTTGAGCACCTCACCATGCGGTTTGGCGGACTAATCGCCGTAAACGATTTGTCCTTTTCAGTTGGGCGCGGCGACATCACAGCGTTGATCGGGCCGAACGGTGCCGGCAAGACGACAGTATTCAACTGTGCGACTGGTTTTTACAAACCTACCGAAGGCAAGTTGACCATGAAACGCAAGTCTGGCGGTGAGTTCCTGCTGGAACGCATGCCGGACTTCAAAATCTCACATCATGCTGGGGTTGCCAGAACCTTCCAAAATATTCGCCTTTTCGGCGGCATGACTGTCTTAGAAAACCTCTTGGTGGCGCAACACAACAAACTGATGTTGGCCTCTAAATTCACTTTTGGTGGTCTGTTTGCGATTCCAAGCTATGTAAGGGCGCACAAGCAATCCATCGACAAAGCAGTAAAATGGCTGGGAGTAATTGACCTGCTTGACCGTGCTGACGATCCGGCGGCAGATCTGCCTTATGGCGCTCAACGGCGGTTGGAAATAGCGCGGGCCATGTGCACCGATCCAGATTTGTTGTGTTTGGATGAGCCCGCAGCAGGACTTAACCCCAAAGAATCCGGTGATTTAAATGCGCTGCTTCAACGGATTCGTGGTGAGCACAACACATCCGTTCTACTTATTGAACACGATATGGGTGTGGTTATGGAAATATCCGACCACATCATTGTTCTGGATTACGGTGAAAAAATCTCTGATGGCACAGCAGACGAAGTGCGCAACGACCCCAAAGTGATAGCTGCCTATCTAGGTGTTGAAGACGAAGAAGTAGAACAGGTGGAAAAGGAGGTAGGCCAATGAGCGAAACTGTGACCTCCCCTACCCAATTGTTGTCGATAAAAAGTGTGGTGACACATTACGGAAAAATCGTAGCTCTTCGCGGTGTTGATGTGGAAGTCAATCGTGGTGAGATTGTTACTCTCATTGGTGCTAATGGCGCCGGAAAATCCACATTGATGATGACGATCTGTGGCTCTCCGCATGCAAGTGAAGGCCAAGTCATTTATCGCGGTGAGGACATAACCAACGCACCAACTCATGAGATTATGTCAAAGGACATCGCGCAATCTCCTGAAGGCAGACGCATTTTCCCTCGTATGACGGTGCTTGAAAACCTTCAAATGGGCGCAGCCATTACAAATTATACCAATTTCGATGAAGATCTGAAAAAGGCATTTGATCTTTTCCCAATTCTTCAAAAGCGTCAGAGCCAACGCGGTGGCACCTTGTCTGGTGGCGAACAGCAAATGCTTGCAATTGCCAGGGCTCTAATGAGCAGGCCGGACCTACTTTTGCTGGATGAGCCTTCACTTGGTTTAGCTCCACTCATTGTGAAGCAGATTTTCGAAGTTATTCAAGAGTTGAACCGCAATGAAGGATTGACTGTTTTCCTTGTTGAGCAAAACGCATACCACGCACTTAAACTCGCACATCGTGGTTATGTCATGGTCAATGGCAACATTACGATGTCCGGCACAGGTAGTGAATTGTTAGAGAAAGAAGAGGTCCGCGCGGCCTATCTGGAAGGGGGCGCGCACTAATGGGGATCCTATATGAAATCTCACTGACTGAGTTCATCTTCGTAACCGTCATTCTTGGTGGACTTGGAGCTTATTTAACCGGACGCGCTATCGCAATAACATGGCGGCCGGAATGGACCCTTGTGTGGTTCACAATATTGCTGACGTTTACCATTCGTTTCATTCACTTTGCACTCTTTGAGGGCACATTGCTAACCCTGCACTATTTCATAGTAGATTTCGCAGTACTGTTAGCAATCACATATGCAGGCTACCGCATAACACGAACCAGTCAGATGGTGACCCAGTACAGCTGGATTTATGAAAAAATCGGCCCGTTCTCATGGCGAGAAAAACCAAATAGATAAGCACTTTCAGAATATCTCTAAATGGCTTTGACAATAAAAAACGCGACCCATGAGCCGCGTTTTTGTTTTCAATTTCATTCAGAGCGTTTTAGTTCACTCCGAAAAATCGTAATTTAAGCCATCGCTTTCTTAAGGTTCTCATCGATCTTATCGAGGAATCCTGTTGTGGAAAGCCATTTTTGTTCTGGACCAACCAACAAAGCCAAATCTTTGGTCATGAAACCAGTTTCAACAGTATCAACACAAACTTTTTCCAAAGTCAGCGCAAATTCTGCCAAAGCTTCATTACCATCCAATTTAGCGCGGTGAGCCAAGCCACGTGTCCATGCAAAGATGGATGCAATTGGGTTTGTGGAGGTTTCTTTACCTTCTTGATGCAAACGATAGTGACGTGTCACTGTACCGTGAGCCGCTTCAGCTTCAACTGTCTGGCCATCTGGTGACATCAAAACAGATGTCATCAACCCAAGGGAACCAAAGCCCTGCGCAACAGTATCAGACTGCACATCGCCATCGTAGTTCTTACAAGCCCAAACAAATCCGCCGGACCATTTCAGAGCAGAGGCAACCATGTCATCAATGAGACGGTGCTCATAGATAATGCCTTTTTCTTTAAAGGCAGCAGCGAATTCAGCCTGAAAAACTTCTTCAAACAGGTCTTTGAAACGACCGTCATATACTTTCAGAATTGTGTTTTTCGTTGAGAGATAAACTGGCCAGCCACGTTGAAGGCCATAATTCAACGATGCCCGTGCAAAGTCGCGAATGGAATCATCCAGATTATACATGCCCATGGCGATACCGGCCTCAGGGAAATTAAACACTTCATGTTCAATTACCTGACCATCTTCACCTTCAAACTTCATGGACAATTTGCCTTTGCCCGGCACACGAAAATCTGTCGCACGATACTGATCGCCAAATGCATGACGACCAATAACCATTGGCTGTGTCCAGCCAGGAACAAGACGAGGAACGTTTTCGCAAATGATCGGCTCGCGGAAAACAACGCCACCTAGAATGTTGCGAATTGTGCCATTAGGCGAACGCCACATTTTCTTGAGGCCAAATTCTTCAACGCGATCTTCATCAGGTGTAATTGTTGCGCATTTAATACCAACGCCGTATTTGCGAATAGCGTGTGCAGCATCAATTGTTACCTGATCATCAGTCTCGTCACGATATTCCATGCCAAGATCGTAATATTTCAGATCAACATCGATATATGGATGGATGAGTTTGTCTTTGATGAACTGCCAGATGATACGTGTCATCTCGTCCCCATCCAGTTCAACAACCGGATTGGCAACTTTAATTTTAGCCATGTATGAATTCCCCTTAACTGTGGGCCCAACGCCCAAACCCTTAGAAAACAAGGCTAGGCACTATGATATGTGTGAATACGGGCATCCTATAGCACCCTATATCTCACACTGAAAGAGCCCCAAAAGTCGAATTACGCAATTCTGCTAGCTCTTGCCAAAAAAGATGTCTGCAGCTAGCAAAACACCAACCGTCAACAGCCCGTGTAAGAGAATTCCTCAATGGCCGGAACAAATTCCAAAGCAGAGTTACTCACCGGAGGGCCAGTCATTATTCTGGTCGAACCGCAATTGGGTGAAAACATAGGCACTGCTGCCCGAGCCATGGCAAATTTTGGCCTCTCGGATATGCGAATTGTAAACCCGAGAGATGGGTGGCCTAACGAGAAGGCAAAAAGTGCATCTGCAAAGGCAGATCACGTTATCGACAATGCAAAGGTCTATGCAACTCTTGAAGAAGCACTTGTTGGTCTCAATCGGGTCTTTGCAACGACCGCACGATCCAGAGATATGTTTGTTCCGGTACGCGGACCGGAAGAGGCAATGCAAATCGCCAAGGTTCACATGGATGCAGACCAACAATGCGGCATTTTGTTCGGTAGAGAGCGGACTGGGCTTAAAAATGAAGAGGTTGCTCTGGCCAATGAAATCGTCACCTTCCCTGTAAACCCAGCCTTTGCATCTCTCAATATCGCCCAAGCGGTTTTGCTAATGTCCTATGAATGGATGCGGGCATCTAGCCAAGCAAGCAATATACAATTTACAGCCCCAGAGGATCCCCCGGCGTCAAAAGAAGATCTCATCGGCCTTTTCACGCATTTAGAAGGTGCTCTGGAAAGTTCAAATTTCTTCCGTCCTCCCGAGAAAAAAGATCACATGGTCAGCAGTTTACGAGCCCTGTTGCAAAAAGGTGGATATAGCCACCGCGATGTAACAATTTTACGCGGCGTCGTTGGAGCGTTAGAGGGCCGCAGAACACGTCATACCGCGCGCAGAGCAGCCCTTGAAAAGCAGGAAAACTCCAAGGAATGACACCTTCCATGCAAAGCCCAAAACTGCTTGTCGTTGACTCTGGCGTTGGTGGATTATCAGTTGCGCGTGCCATTCGAAAGGAATTGCCTGAACTGAGCATGATCTACGCAGCTGACTACGCAGCATTTCCCTATGGTGATTGGGAAGCGGAGGCTTTGCGGGACCATTTGTTTAAACAAATTTCGAAATGGATCGAAGAACAAAGTCCAGATTGTGTGGTCATCGCCTGCAATACGGCCTCTACTTTGATATTGCCATCATTGCGCGCCACCTTTGACCTTCCTTTTGTTGGCACTGTCCCTGCAATAAAGCCTGCGGCAGCAACCAGCCGTACGGGAATGATTAGCGTCCTTGCGACGCCGGGAACCGTAAAGAGAGATTACACCCGCGCCCTAATGCAGGAATTTGCAAAGGGCTTGAGTGTTGAACTCGTTGGCAGCCAACATTTGGCAGCACTTGCGGAACACTGGTTTGTAAGCGGACCCAGTGAAGAATTGCGACAAAAGATACAAGATGAATTGTCACCATGCTTTATTGAATCTCAGTCCGGCAACAAAACAGACTGTGTTGTGCTTGGGTGCACGCATTTCCCTCTTTTAGTTGACGTTCTGCCAATCTTAGCGCCTTGGCCTGTTAAGTGGGTTGATCCGAGTCCGGCAATCGCACGACGCGTGGGTGAGGTTTTGGGCAAAAAAGCCAAGAAATGCTCAGGCGGCACCTTTGAAATCATCAGCAGCACCGAGAGCCGGACTGAACACGTAGAATCCCTATGGGTAAAGCTCCTTCTGCCTTGACAGCTATGAAGTGAATGACTAAACCACGCGAAGAAATGCGGGGTCTATGGCCTCGCGTTTTTTGTTACGCACCTATGGGGGAAGTGAGCGCTTCGCTTTTTCTCCCTGTCAGCAAGGCTAAAACCTTGAAAAGGAAGGCGCGTTTCCTTGAAACACTTTTATTGGGAAACACGATGAGCAAGCGCAATTCGTCTAAATATAAACTTGATCGCCGCATGGGCGAAAACATCTGGGGTCGTCCAAAGAGCCCGGTTAACCGTCGTGACTATGGCCCAGGCCAACACGGACAGCGCCGAAAAGGCAAGCTATCCGATTTTGGTACTCAGCTCCGCGCTAAGCAGAAGCTAAAAGGCTATTACGGCAACATAACCGAAAAACAATTCCGTCGTATTTACGCTGAGGCAGTTCGCGTACGTGGAGATACGTCCGAAAACCTAATTGGTCTTTTGGAAAGCCGTCTTGATGCACTTGTTTACCGCGCAAAGTTTGTGCCGACAGTTTTTGCTGCTCGTCAGTTCATCAACCACGGCCACATCAATGTAAACGGTCAGCGCGTGAACATTCCTAGTTACCGTGCAAAAGTCGGCGACATCATCGAAATTCGTGAGAAATCCCGCGAGTTGGTTATGGTTCTCGAAGCCACCGATTTGGCTGAGCGCGATGTGCCTGAGTACGTGACTGTCGATTATGGCAAAATGGCTGCTCAATACACACGCATTCCTCAGCTTGCTGATGTGCCATTCCCAGTTGTTATGGAACCAAACCTCGTGGTTGAGTTTTACTCCCGCTAGTCTTCTGGTTCTTGAAGCTTTTAAAACCCGCCCATGTGGCGGGTTTTTTATTGCGCACTCCTTCAATTAGCACGCAATAAAAAACCGCAGTTGAGACGATCGATCTCAGCTGCGGTTCGAAACTTCGCACTATTGGAAAAGTTAGCTTATTCCGTTGTCTCGCGGACAGCTATACCCCTTTCTTTCATATGGTCCTGCAATTCATTTGCCTGGAACATCTCACGTACGATATCGCATCCGCCCACAAACTCGCCCTTAACGTAGAGCTGAGGAATAGTCGGCCAATTTGTGTAATCTTTGACGCCCTGACGCAAATCATCGCTCTCCAGAACATTTATGCCTTTATAGTCAGCGCCTAGATAATCCAGTATTTGCACCATCTGACCAGAAAAACCGCATTGCGGGAAATTCGGCGTGCCCTTCATAAACAGCACGACGTCTGATGATTTCACTTCGCTGTCGATCCAGTTCTTAATGTCGCTCATGGAATGCTCCTGCTTGAGATCTTTATTCTGGCGCGCTGGTTTGAAGTGCCAAGGCATGCAATACGCCGCCCATATTACCCTGAAGGGCCTGATATACCATTTGATGCTGTTGCACACGGGTTTTCCCGCGAAAACTCTCTGATACGACCTCAGCTGCGTAGTGATCGCCATCACCGGCCAAGTCCCGAATTGTTATGACAGCATCGGGCAAAGCCGCCTTGATCATGTCTTCAATGTCATTTGCGTTCATCGGCATTTGCTAAACCCTAAGTATCCTGGCCGGCCATATAGTTGGGCAACCAGCCTTCATGCGCTTGTTTCAATGATTGTACTGATATGGAGCAGCTATCGTCGAGTTTCAATTCATCACCGCAAACAATACCAATTTGCTTGGTTGGAACACCAGCAGCTTTGGCTGCAGCTAGTACTGCCTCGGCCTGGTCGGCCTTCACGGTAACGACATATCGGGCTTGATCTTCACCAAACAGCTCTTCTGCACTATCAGAAGATAGTCCCGATAGCTTGGCGCCCTTTTCGCCTGCCATAGCCATTTCGGCCAAAGTAACCAACACGCCACCATCTGATACATCGTGACAAGCTGTCAGCTTGCCTGACAAGATTTGCTCACGAACAAAATCGCCGTGTTTGCGTTCCATGTTCAGGTCAACAATCGGTGCAGGTCCCATTTCGTATCCAAGCACTTCTCTCAGATAAATAGACTGTCCCAGATGCGTACCAGCATCGCCAATGCTTATGATCACATCGTCATCATTCGCGAACGCCAAACGCGCCATCTGTTTCCAATTAGCCAAGAGACCAACGCCACCAATTGTTGGTGTCGGTAGAATACCCTCGCCATTGGTTTCATTGTAGAGTGACACATTGCCAGATACGACCGGGAATGCCAGCACTCGGCAAGCTTCGCCTATTCCCTCAATGGCACGAACAAACTGGCCCATAATTTCAGGGCGTTCCGGATTGCCAAAATTCAAATTGTCGGTGATGGCCAATGGTGTAGCGCCAACAGCAGTAAGATTGCGCCATGCCTCGGCGACAGCCTGCTTACCACCCTCAAATGGGTCAGCTTCGCAATAACGCGGCGTTACATCACTTGTCATTGCCAGCGCTTTTTCAGTGCCATCTACCCGCACAACACCCGCATCTCCGCCCGGCACTTGCGCCGTATTGGACTGAATAAGGCAATCATATTGCTCTGTAATCCAGCGTTTGGACGCAACATCAGGAGACGCCAATATAGTCAAAAGCGCCGCCGTAGCATCTTCAAGATCGGCCAATTCCATCAATGGGCCAAGAGGTTCCGGCGCGATCCAAGGTCGGTCATATTCCGGCGCTTCGTCGCCTAACTCTCTGATTGGCAAATCAGCCATCAACTCACCATGATGAGAGATGTTGAACCGCAGATCATCCGTCGTTTCGCCAACAACCGCAAAATCCAATCCCCATTTTTTGAAGATGGCCTCAGCGACTGCCTGTTTGCTCGGTTCCAAAACCATGAGCATGCGCTCTTGGCTTTCTGAAAGCATCATTTCATAGGCAGTCATATTCTCTTCGCGACAAGGTACTTTATCAAGGTCGAGCTTTATACCAAGACCGCCACTTGCGCCCATTTCAACTGCAGAACACGTTAGTCCAGCAGCGCCCATATCCTGAATCGCGATAACAGCGCCGGTAGCCATTAGTTCTAAACAGGCTTCCAAAAGACACTTTTCGGTAAATGGATCTCCAACCTGAACAGTTGGTCGTTTTTCTTCAATCTGATCATCGAATTCGGCAGAGGCCATAGTTGCCCCCCCAACACCATCACGACCCGTTTTTGCGCCAAGATACACAACAGGCAGACCGACACCTTCGGCTTGTGAGGTGAAAATACCATCGCGGTTGGCCACGCCAAGAGCGAATGCATTGACTAGGATGTTACCATTGTAACGCGCATGAAAATTGACTTCGCCACCGACCGTTGGCACACCAAAACAGTTACCATAGCCACCAACACCAGCCACCACTCCAGAAACAAGGTGACGTGTTTTATGATGATCTGGCGAGCCAAAACGTAGCGCATTCATGGCAGCAACTGGCCGCGCGCCCATTGTGAAAACGTCTCGCAAAATCCCGCCAACACCAGTCGCGGCACCTTGGTAAGGCTCTATGAATGACGGATGGTTGTGGCTTTCCATTTTAAAGACAGCCACCTGACCGTCTCCAATGTCTATCACGCCAGCATTTTCACCAGGCCCATAGACGACACAGGGTCCGGTTGTTGGAAGTGTTTTAAGCCATTTCTTGGACGATTTGTAAGAGCAATGCTCATTCCACATCGCTGAAAAAATACCCAACTCCGTTACGGTTGGAGTGCGTCCGGTTAACTCCAGAATACGTTCGTATTCTTCGGAGTTTATGCCATGGCTTTCCACAAGCTCCGTTGTAATGGGAGCATTATTATCAAATGTCTGATGCATTAATTGCAGGCCTGCGATCCACTAGTCCAACGTTTCAAATCAGCTGTAATTCTGCTTCCCTGGGCACTCTGCATAAGAGGGCCATATGAAGACACAGTTGCCTGACTTGAGTTCTTATCGAGAGCTTCAATGACGAGAACCGGCTTTGCTTCTAGATCGTTTTTCGGAAGCAGCAAAATTCTTGCTCGTTTGAACAAGGGATTGATGTCACTTTCAGCTGCATAGGCTGAAAAATCAGAGCCTCCAGTTCCATACCAGCATTTGCGAACTTGTTTGCTGATCAACTCTGCCAATCCGTATTTTGGTCCCGGCCCACGATCCGTCGTAGTGGTGTCCAAACAACCGGACAACGCCATTGCCGCCAGTGAGAGTAAAATTGCCAACGTTTTCATGCGGCCTCCAATAGGCTTGTGAAAATACCTTGCCCATCAATACCGCCGTGCAAATCTTCAATCAGATTTTCAGGATGCGGCATCATACCCATGACATTCCCCTTTTCATTGAGAATGCCGGCAATATTATTCAGGGAACCATTCGGATTGAAACCTTCGGCGTAACGGAAAACAACTCTGTTTTCGTTTTCAATACGCTCCAGCTCAACTGGATCTGCAAAAAAGTTTCCATCATGATGCGCCACGGGACAAGGAAACACTTCACCAGGCTTGTATTGCCTCGAGAAAGCCGTATCGACATTTACGGCCGCAAGCTGAACCGTTTTACATACGAACTTCAGCCCCGCATTGCGCATCAACGCGCCGGGCAACAATCCCGCTTCGGTCAAAATCTGAAACCCATTACAGACACCTAAAATTTTGGTGCCTTTTTCATTGTGTCTATGCAGATCTTTGAGAACAGGAGACCGTGCTGCAATCGCGCCAGAGCGCAGATAATCGCCGTAAGAAAATCCTCCGGGCAATGCAATGACATCAACATCTGGGATTGACGTTTCTTGGTGCCACACAAGTTCAGGTGCCTGACCACAAAGGTTTGTCAAAGCCTTGATCATGTCGCGGTCCCGGTTAGAACCAGGGAATATGAGAACTGCCGATTTCATAGGCTAATCTCAAAGTCCTCAATAACTGTATTTGCCAAAAGGCGCTCACACATAACAGTCAGCGCCTCGCGTGCTTCGTCAGCACTATCTGTATCTAAATCAACATCAAAGATTTTACCCTGACGCACTGAATTGACGCCCTGAAAAGACAGGGCCTCCAAAGAACCTTCAATGGCATTGCCCTGAGGGTCCAAAACGCCATTTTTAAGCGTTACTGTTACTCTTGCTTTCATATCTCTAGTCCTACTTCACCAGAACCGGGCCAGAGCCGTGCTGCATTTCATTGTCATTCATAATTCCAAGCCTGCGCGCGACTGTTTGGTAAGCCTCAAGCATGCCGCCCATGTCTTGACGGAACCTGTCTTTGTCTAATTTGTCTTTTGTCTTTGCATCCCAAAGACGGCACGAATCTGGCGAAATCTCATCTGCAAGAACTATCCGCATCATCTCACCTTCCCAAAGTCGGCCGAATTCAATTTTAAAATCAACAAGTTGAATGCCTGCTCCAATGAACAAACCAGCCAGAAAATCATTGATCCGAATCGCCATGGACATCATGTCATCAATTTCAGGTGGGGCAGCCCACCCAAATGCCGTCACATGTTCCTCAGACACAATTGGATCGTTTAGTTCATCGTTCTTATAATAGAACTCGATAATGGAACGCGGCAGAGGGGAACCTTCTTCTAAGCCAAGGCGTTTCGCGATGGACCCAGCTGCGATGTTGCGAACGACCACCTCCAGAGGAATGATTTCCACTTCACGGATCAACTGTTCGCGCATATTCAAACGTTTGATGAAATGTGTCGGAATACCGATGCGATTCAAATTCTCAAAAATATGCTCAGAAATACGATTATTCAGCACGCCCTTGCCATCAATTACTTCATGCTTTTTGGCATTGAAGGCAGTAGCATCATCTTTGAAATGTTGGACAAGGGTTCCAGGTTCTGGACCCTCATAGAGTATTTTTGCCTTGCCTTCATAGATGCGGCGACGACGATTCATAATGGCTTTGACCTGTAAGGAGGGTGTAACGATTGCCCCAATGGCATGAGCTTGAATATTTGCGGCGACACTAGAGTAAACATAGCCTAGTGACAATCGTCGGCAGTTGAAAAGACAGCTATGCAGTATAACTTTTTAAGTTGATTTACATCATTGTCTCTTGCAGTCGCACGTGCTGCAACGATATGCAGAATGTAATAACAAAAAACCACGACAATTATCGTTGTTCCAGAGAGAATCACTATGACCACATTCGACAAACGCAAAGATGCCTACGAGAACAAATTTGCCCATGACGAAGAGCTTCGTTTTAAAGCTGAAGCACGCAGAAATAAACTGTTGGGACTGTGGGCAGCTGCCGAACTTGGCTTTGCTGAAGAAAAAGCTGCCGAATACGCCAAAGAAGTCGTAGCCTCAGATTTCGACGAGCCAGGCGACGAAGACGTTTTCCGTAAAGTACGCGCTGATTTCGACCAAGCAGAAGTCAAAGTCAGCGATGAAGACCTACGGTCAAAAATGGTCTCTTTGATGGGCGAAGCAATACAACAAATTGAAGACGCAAAATAAGATAGATCGGCGGCAAATATGACCCAGAGTTTTGTAACAGCACTACAGGCTGGTGAAGAAATCATCACTGGCTGGAGCGCAATTCCCAATCCTCTTATTAGCGAAGCATTACTTGCCGCCGGCTACGACACAGTTACATTAGATATGCAGCATGGTTTTCATGATGTTGCGAGCGTCCTAGCAGGCGTAACTTCTTGTAAAATGCTCGGAAAACACGCGATCGTTCGGATTCCTGTTGGTGACTGGGGTATGGCAAGCCGCGCTCTGGATTTGGGCGCAATGGCAGTGATTGCACCCATGATCAATACAGCTGAAGACGCCAAAGCATTCGCTGGCTCAATGAAATATCCACCAACGGGTGGCCGCAGTTGGGGCCCTGCCCGTGCAATGTTGATGTCAGATGAACGCGACATGAGCACATATTTGGCTGATGCCAACAAGAACACACTCGCTATTGCGATGATTGAGACACGCGAAGCGCTTGATAATCTCGACGAAATTCTCGCCGTTCCTGGAATCGACGGAATTTTTGTGGGCCCATCAGATGTATCCGTGACGTTTTCTGATGGCGCCGCAATCAAACCTTTTAGCGATGGCACAATTGATGTCATTGAGGAAATTGCTGTGCGAACGCTCGCGGCCGGAAAAATCCCGTGCATTTTCGCATTCTTGCCAGATTTGCTGAAGCGATCGAGAGACATGGGATATCGTCTCTTCGCTCTCAACACTGATGGTGGGGTTATTGCTAGGGGTGCAACAGCACTTCTGAAAGAAGCAAAGGCCTAGAGTTAAACACTCAGCCTATTCAAAAATTTCGACAGGCTCATCAAACCTTCAGGCCAAGGGCCGTGGCCACTCTCATCGTTGATATGGCCCTGTTCACCGGCATCAACCAACAAAGACCCAAGGTCCAAGGAGAACTCCTCGGCTCTTTTATAGGTGCAGTACACGTCGTTCTGACTTGCAATCTGCAGTGATGGAAATGACAATGGTGCAGTGGGCATTTGCAAAAAACTCTTCGTTTCAGGAATAAGATGCTGCGACGCTGCCAAGTCCGGGATAGCTGCAATAAATGCGCCGACAACATTTGAATTTGCTAGTCGAGCGCTTGCATGCGCAAGAGCGACGGTACCGAGGCTGTGGGCGATTAAAAAAACCGGCTTTTCGGCGGTATTTATTGCCTCCAAGATGTTCGCGACCCATTCGTCTTTTTCGGGGTTATCCCACTGTTTTTGTTCAACAATACGCGCACTATTGAGCTTGGAATTCCAGCGGCGATACCAATGTTTGTCAGTGCCGCCTCCCAGTCCAGGGAGGATTAGAATATCTAGCTCAGAGGTTTTCATGCAGTCTCTCCAAACACGCGGGTAAAGATTGTATCCACATGGCGGGTATGGGTATCCATAGTGAACTCTTTAGAAATTTCCTCATCGCTCAATGCTTTTTTAACGTCGGCATCTTTCATCAGTTCTTGCATGAACTGGTCTGCAGAAACGGGCTTGCGTGCCTGATAGGAATCCCAAACCTTCATCGCATTCCTTTGGACCAAGCGATAAGAATCTTCCCTCGAAACACCCGATTGTGTAAGCGCCAACAAAATACGCTGTGAAAAAATGAGGCCGCCCATGGATTCGGCATTCGCCATCATGCGTTCAGGATAGACCAGCAATTTATCGATCACGCCGGTCAGACGGACCAAAGCAAAATCCAAAGTAATGGTCGCATCAGGGCCAATCATGCGCTCAACAGAGGAGTGCGAAATGTCCCTTTCGTGCCACAGAGCAACATTTTCCATTGCCGGGATTGAATAGCTTCGGACCATTCGCGCAAGGCCGGTCAAGTTTTCAGTTAGCACAGGATTGCGTTTGTGAGGCATAGCAGACGAGCCCTTTTGACCGGGCGCAAAATACTCCTCAGCCTCCAAAACTTCTGTACGCTGCAAATGTCGGATTTCGGTAGCAACACGTTCCACGGAAGAAGCAATGACACCTAATGTTGCAAAGAACATTGCGTGCCGATCACGGGGAATAACCTGTGTCGAAACGGGTTCAGCGGCTAAGCCCATCGCATCGGCGACATGCTCCTCAACACTTGGCTCAATATGTGCGAACGTTCCAACAGCACCGGAAATGGCACAGGTCGCAATTTCAGCACGAGCAGCCACCAGTCTTTCGCGGCAACGCTCAAATTCTGCATAGGCACCAGCAAGCTTGAGACCAAAAGTTACAGGCTCTGCATGAATACCGTGGGAACGCCCCATACAGACAGTCATTTTATGCTCAATTGCGCGCTTTTTAAGCGCAGCCAAAAGCGCATCCAAATCTGCCAATAACAAATCTGCGGCACGTGTCAGCTGAACATTGAAACAGGTATCCAGTACATCAGAGGACGTCATGCCCTGGTGCACAAACCGGCTGTCTGGCCCAACGATTTCAGCCAAATGCGTCAGGAACGCAATAACATCATGTTTGGTCTCACGTTCAATTTCATCGATGCGTGCAACATCAAATTCAACACTTCCGCCCTTTTCCCAAATTGTTTTGGCTGCACTTTCCGGGATAACACCCAACTTCGCCAAGGCGTCACAAGCATGAGCCTCAATTTCAAACCAAATGCGGAACTTCGTTTCCGGCGACCAAATAGAAACCATTTCAGGTCGGGAATAGCGGGAAATCATAGTTTTATCCTGTCATACGGAGGGGAGTCGCGCTTTCCTAGCAGAGCCTGCGAAAAGCCTCAATTCCTAACCGCATAATCAGCTCATTCATTGGCCCATTTGCAATTATCAAACGATGAATAGGCCAAAAGCCTCTCTGTTTTCCCAGCTTTCGCTAACCTCGAGCAACCTTCAATGGCATCTTCGCTCTCAAAAACTCGAACAGCTCCGGTATCGCCAGCAACTGGTGAGGGAGCGCAAAGCTCTTCACCTGGACTGAGTAGGCCAGTGATTTCAGCGCCTGAATTCGCATCGGCCGTGACAACAAGCGTTTGATTACTTTCATTTGTTACACAGATTGCAGAGGACGAGACATCAATTCCTGTGGGAGAGAGAAAGTACATATAGAAAAAATAGATAAGCGGCGCTGCGATCAACGCAGCAATTAGAATCACAAACCTGCGCATTTCAAAATCCTAAATTTGTGCTTTGTTCTAACCATCTCGCCGCAATTACAGTCATGTTCAAGCGAGAAGATGGATACGATGCTGAAAACAAAAACTGGTTCTGGGTGAAGTATTTTCCTGATGCTTCTTTGGATAAAAATCCAAAAGAAATGGAACTGGCAGGACGCATTGCAAAAGGCAATGAAGAAGCAGGATGAATTGCCTGCCACTCTGCAGATGAAGACTACATTTTCACGACCAACCACATAAAATAACTGCGTTCATATTATCGGCGCCACTTTGACATTAGCGCCGACGCCTGCAGCTGTATCAGCGGCTCACTCTTGTTGTAACCGCAAGGTATTTACCATCAGGCCCTTCAAATCCCGGAACGTTCATGACCAGCATAATTGCCAGCACCATATCGCCTCCAGCTACATGGTAAGCTATGACTTGATCAATGCGGTAGGCAAGCGGGCAACCCCTGCTTTTAGGGATGCGGCTATCTTCGTGCAAAAGTTTCACTTTCCCGGGCTGTGACAAGAGCAAACGATAGCCAAATGTTTGTCCATGAACGCCGCAATCACCTCCTGCTGGAAGCGGATATTCGTTGAGCGTTACTTCAATGGGGTCGCCAATATTCGTTGTGGTCTTGAAAGGCAGAAACCGGACTCTTTTAGGGTCTGCCGAAATTTCGCTTACCGGGTTGTGTGCCAGAACAACTCCATGGGAAGATTGAATGCCGTATTTATTGGCAATAGGCCCAGCCTTTTGTTGAACAGCGCTGCGTGCCGCATTCGCATTAGTGCTGTCATTCTCTAGCCGCACGGCTATCGGCATACCGGGGACCCAGGAATCGTTAACAACATCCACTATAGTAATGCTCGCATATGGAAATCCTGAACCGTCCTGAACACCATATTGTTCAAAAGCGAAGTGTGCACCATTCTCAGAAAAACCAGTTGCACCCAGTTCAGCTAGTTCGGCCGAAAACGCAGGTAGAGCAACTATTGAAATCAGTGCGGACATCCACAGGTTGATTACTTTTTTATTTGATAACATCATCTATCCTCTTCGTGCGGCGTCAGCGGCGTTTCTTATCGCCTCAATATTTGTGCGGTATTCCTCCACACCATTTCCCTTGTAAACAGAAGATCCAGCGACCAAAACATTAGCACCGGCTTCGGCAACCAATGGTGCAGTGTCTGGAGTAATGCCACCATCAACTTCAATATCAATGTCACGATCACCAATCATCATTTTGATCCGGCGTATTTTCTCGACCACCGACGGAATGAAAGCCTGACCACCAAAGCCCGGATTCACACTCATTACCAAAATCAAATCAAGTCGATCCAAAACGTATTCCAAAACACTTTCGGGCGTTCCAGGGTTAAGCGAGACCCCCGCTTTTTTGCCCATCGCTTTAATTGCTTGCAGCGATCGGTCCAGATGGTCACCAGCTTCAGCATGAACAGTTATGATGTCAGCGCCAGCTGCAGCGAATTGCTCAAGATATGGGTCACAAGGAGCAATCATAAGATGGACATCCACAATTTTCCTTGTAACTGGTCGCACGGCTTCGACTGCGATTGCTCCAAATGAAATATTTGGAACAAAATGGCCGTCCATCACATCCACATGGACCCAATCACATCCGGCCTCGTCAATTGCGCGTACTTCTTCTCCCAATTTGGAAAAATCGGCTGCAAGTATAGAAGGAGCTATCAACATAGGGCGTGTCATAATAAACCTTGGTAAGTTTCTTAAGCTGAATGGATTCTGAACGCCGCCTAGCATAGCAAAAGAATTGAAGACAATCACTTCGTAGCAAAGTTCCCAAAGCGGGATTGCCAACTAGGTACACTATCGTCGGCTCGCGGCTGTGTAGAATGAACACCAATTGCTATCGCGCGCGCCATTGTGCTCGTAGCTGCTGCATTTAATTGGATCAGATCTTCCGCTTCGCATTCTTCGGTGGAAAGCGCGAAAATCAAATCTCCATCCATAGGAGTGTGGCAGGGCCAAATTGCGTGTGCATATCCATCATGCGCGCTCATTGCCAATCTCTTTGCACCGCTTTTGCTTAGCGTGGCATTCGTCGCAACAATTCCAATTGTGGTGTTTTCGATAGTCTCCAGCCGGCGCCCGCCCGGGCTCTTAACATTTACAGACGACATATTCTTTTCAAGTGTGGGAGGGAAACCCAAGCCACCAAATTCTTGATCTTGCTCAAATGGTGTGGCCCAAAAATGTGCCTTATCTCCCATCGTCACTTGCCCAACCGCATTGACAGCGACAAAAGCACAGACAACCGCGCCATTCGGCAAATGAGTTTCCGCATAGCCAAAACCACCACGCAAATTTGCTGTGGTCGCACCAAAACCCGCTCCTACACCACCAATCTGAAATTCGCTGTCCACATTTCGAATGGCCATGCGACCAAGTTCTAAATAGGGCGAAGGCCCTTCCCAAGATTTGTCACCGCCATTGCCAAGGTCGTACAAAATAGCCGCCGGAACGATTGGCATATTTTGATCACCAACCTTAAAGCCTCGCCCCCGCGAGCGCAGAGCCTCAACCACGCCGCTGGCGGAATCGAGACCGAATACCGAGCCACCGGACAGCACCAGTGCATCAACGTGCGTTACAGAATTTTCAGGGGATAATAACTCCGTTTCGCGAGTACCCGGAGCCGCTCCCAAGACATGCACACCAGCAATCACAGGGCGCTCGCACAACACGACGCTTACACCTGATCGCAAGACCTCATCATGAGCATGACCAACGCGAAGAATATCAAGGGCTGATTTCATAGTATTTTTCCAAAAAAAGGCCCGGTATGAAACCGGGCCTTTCTGACTAAGCTCATTTCAGATCATATCAATTGATCTGGTTGTACTCACCATTTGACCATTCATAGAAAACGTAACCCGGCAGGGATACGTCACCCTTACCATCAAATGCCAAACTACCCAAAACAGAATTGAAATTGCCAGCATTCAGTGCTGCACGAACCGCATCATAATCCGTCGAACCTGCTGCTTCTACAGCCTGAGCCCAGGATTGAATTGCAGCATAAGTGTAAAGCACATAGCCTTCAGTTGTCTTACCAGCGTCCTTAAGAGCTTTAACAACATTTACAGCATCTGGATTATTTTCAGGGTTTGGAGAGAAGGTCATCAGCGTACCTTCGCCTGCGTCACCAGTAATAGCCCAATACTCATCTGTGACCAATGCGTCGCCTGAGATAAGAACAGTATCCATTCCTTGATCGCGCATCTGACGGACCATCAGGCCAGCTTCAGTATGGTAACCACCTACATAAAGTGCATCGATGCCTTCTTGTTTCAATTTGGTAACAAGCGCTGTGTAATCTTTCTCACCTGCGGTATAGGCTTCGTACATTGCAGAAGTTCCGCCACCAGCTTCAAACGACGACTTGGTCGCATCTGCAAGGCCTTTGCCATAGGCAGTCTTGTCATGAACAAAGGCGACTTTCTTACCAGAAAAGTTCGCGTTCAGGTAAGCACCTGCGGTCGCACCTTGTTGATCATCGCGCCCACACACACGGTATGTTCCGCCATCGGCACCACCGGGACGTTCATCAGTCAACTTCGGGTTTGTTGAAGCTGGGGAAATCTGAATAATCCCCTCTTCGGAATATACCGCTGATGCAGGAATTGAAGATCCTGAACAGAAGTGACCCGCCATGAATGCAACACCAGCACCAGCCATTTGGTTAGCAACAGCAACCGCTTGCTTTGGATCGCAAGCATCATCGCCAACTTCCAAAACCAGCTGCTGCCCTAAAACGCCACCCGCAGCATTAATATCTGCAACAGCTTGCTCTGCACCAGTGCGCATTTGCTCACCAAAAGAGGCATATTGACCTGTCATCGGGCCAGCTGTTGCGATTGTGATGTCAGCGTATGCCGCCGATGCCATCGACAGGCCCGCCGCGATTACTACGCCTGCAAAAAATTTATTTTTCATTCCAATACTCCTCTAGGAACAAAAGCTTCCATACCTCCAAAGATGGGGACGAGCACCTCGTCCAGTTAATATTGAAACTGAACTCATGGCGAATTGGTAGAAAAATAACGCCGGTAACAACCATCTATAATTGTAAAATTGTCATTTTGCCCGTGTTTGCATATTGAAACCCAGGTGACAGAAAATCCGACTAGGTACAACTGCTATGCCGGAAGAAAGAAAATAGCTCGAGACGCCCCGATTTTTAGCCTGAAAGAAGATCACAACACAGATTCGTGTGAGCTTCTTGCAAATTTAAATCCAATTTAGGTAAGGGCAGCCTCGACTTCGCCAAGCGCTTTATTTGCATCAGCACCATTTGGCCCGCCAGCCTGAGCGAGATCAGGCTTTCCGCCACCACCTTGCCCACCAAGAGCTGCAGCAGCAATTTTTACCAAGTCCACCGCGCTAAAGCGCTCGGTCATATCTGCGGTCACACCAACAGATACAGCAGCTTTCCCATCATCAGCGACCGCGATCAACACCACAACTGAACTACCAAGTTTCTGCCGAGCCTGATCCACCAATCCACGCAAATCTTTAGGCAAAACCCCGTGAACTACACGACCAAGAAAGCTATAGTCATCTTTGGCAATCGCTGCCTCAGAAAGTCCGGTCAGAGCCAGCTTTCCACGTGCATCAGTGAGTTCTTTTTCAAGGCGTTTACGTTCAACCTGAAGGGCCTCAATGCGACTTGCCGCATTTGCAGGTGTGGATTTCAGGACATCCGCAACATCCTGCAACCGCTTATCTTGTTGCTTCAAATAAAGCCGTGCGGCATTGCCTGTAAGCGCTTCAATCCGGCGAACGCCTGATGCGACGGCACCTTCAGAGACAACGGTGACAAGGCCAATCTCTCCTGTATTGCCAACATGAATACCGCCACATAGTTCCAAAGAGTAAATTGGTTTATCCGTATTTGGTTCAGTGTTGTAGCCCATTGAGACAACGCGCACTTCTTCGCCATACTTTTCACCAAACAACGCCATGGCGCCAGCCTCGATAGCATCATCAACAGCCATCAGGCGGGTCGATACCGGCGCGTTTTGCAGAATAATGGAATTCGCAATGGATTCCACTTCTGCCATTTGCTCGTCGGAAACACCTTTTTGATGCGAGAAATCAAATCGTAAACTCTCTGGAGCTACCCGTGAGCCCTTTTGGGCGACATGCTCACCAAGAACCCGGCGAAGCGCTTCGTGTACCAAATGAGTTGCTGAGTGGTTTTTCCGGATATCTGCGCGGCGCGCGTGATCAACTTCCAAACCTGCGTTTTCTTCAACCTGAATTGTTCCTGACAATTTGGCTTTATGCGCGAAAAGCCCACCTGGCTTTTTTTGAACATCAATGACTGCAGCTTCTGAACTTGACGAATTGTCGAATTTCAATTGACCGAAATCACCAACCTGACCACCGCTTTCTGCATAAAACGGCGTCTGATTAAAAATCAGGAAGACGGTATCACCGGCATTCGCCTTGCGGACAAGTTCACCATCTTTGACAATAGCGATCAGTTTTGCCTCTGCCTGCTCCTGCTCATAGCCAAGAAATTCGGTCGGTGTCAGCTCGCCAGCAAGATCTAACCAGACCTTTTCAGTTGCGGCGTCGCCAGACCCGGACCAATTGGCTCTCGCCAATGTTTTTTGTTCCAACATCGCAACATCGAACGCATTTGTATCAACAGTAATCTGACGATTGCGCAATGCATCTTGCGTCAAATCCAGAGGAAATCCGTAGGTGTCATACAAGGTAAAAGCGGTACGTCCATTGAAAGTATCACCAGATTTCAAATCCTCACTTGCTTCATCCAACAGCGACAATCCACGAGAAAGAGTTTTCCGGAAGCGCTCTTCCTCCATGCGCAGCGTCTCGGTAATCATTGCTTCAGCACGAGCTAACTCTGGAAATGCTTGTCCCATTTCGCGGACAAGAGTTGGGACTAATTTATAAATTAGCGGGTCCTGCGCGCCCAGTAGGTTTGCATGGCGCATTGCCCTACGCATAATCCGACGCAGAACATAGCCACGGCCTTCATTTGAAGGCATAACGCCGTCGGCCAGGAGAAAACTAGTAGCTCGCAAATGATCCGCAATAACCCGGTGACTGGACTGATGTTCCTCATCCGCAGCAACACCAGTTGCCTCTACACTTGCAGAAATCAGCGCTTTGAATAGGTCGATGTCGTAGTTGTTGTGAACGCCCTGTAGTACAGCAGCGATGCGCTCCAGCCCCATACCGGTATCAATGGATGGCTTTGGCAGATTTACCCGGCTGTCTGGAGTTGTCTGTTCATATTGCATGAACACAAGGTTCCAGATCTCGATAAATCGGTCACCATCTTCCTCAGCACTGCCCGGAGGGCCGCCCCAGATATGCTCGCCATGGTCAAAGAAAATTTCAGAACAGGGTCCGCAAGGGCCTGTGTCGCCCATTGCCCAAAAATTATCATGGGTCGCAATACGAATAATCTTTTCATCAGGCAGACCAGCTATTTTTTTCCAAAGATCATGTGCTTCATCATCTTCGTGAAAAATCGTGACGAGAAGTTTGTCTTTCGGAAGACCAAACTCGTTGGTGATCAGGTTCCATGCATTGTGGATTGCCTGCTCCTTGAAATAATCACCAAATGAGAAATTACCCAGCATCTCAAAGAATGTATGGTGGCGTGCTGTATATCCTACATTGTCTAGATCATTGTGTTTGCCTCCAGCGCGCACACATTTTTGTGAGGTTACTGCACGAGGTACACTGGATGTAACGGCACCAGTGAAGAAGTCCTTGAATTGAACCATTCCTGCATTTGTAAACATCAATGTCGGATCATTGAGCGGCACAAGTGGGCTCGACGGCATGATTGTGTGGCCGTTTTTCTCAAAATAATTGAGGAATGCCGAGCGGATTTCATTGACGCCAGCCATAGAACTTCTTTCATTTACTACGAAGACTCAACGCGGTGATCCGGAGAAAAATCCGGTTGTGTTTCTACTTCAACCACGCGTTCTTCAAGACAATACAGGTATGTAACCGAAGGGAGTTTTAGCGATCACATGAATATGTGTCCATAGCAGATCAAAACCAGCTCAAGTCCTTCGACAAAAACAAGAAAGCCGCCTCAAAGAAGGCGGCTTTCAATTATCAAAATAAAATCTGTTACTGCAGCTTAGTGCGCAGCTAGCGAAATGACTATGCGCTTAACGCACCATCATCATCATCATCCTCGTCGGGCTTGTCATCCAGCATCTTCTCCGCAATCAAACCTGCATTTTGTCGAATAGCCAGCTCAATGGTATCCGCAAGATCTGGATTTTCCTTCAAGAATTGCTTCGAGTTTTCACGCCCCTGCCCTAGTCGTTGACTGTCATATGAGAACCACGCACCGGATTTCTCAACAATGCCGGCTTTTACACCCAAGTCCAGCAACTCGCCAGTTTTAGAAACACCAGCTCCATACATGATATCAAATTCAATCTGCTTAAATGGAGGAGCAAGCTTATTCTTCACAACTTTGATACGTGTCTGATTACCAACCACCTCATCGCGGTCTTTAATCGCACCTATACGGCGAATATCCAAACGAACAGATGCATAAAACTTCAGAGCATTACCACCAGTCGTCGTTTCCGGGCTGCCAAACATAACACCAATTTTCATACGGATCTGATTGATGAAAATAACCATCGTATTTGACTTGGAGATTGAAGCCGTCAACTTACGCAGAGCTTGGCTCATTAGCCTTGCCTGAAGACCTGGCAGAGAATCGCCCATCTCACCTTCAAGTTCCGCACGCGGAGTAAGAGCAGCAACAGAATCAATAACCAGCACATCAACAGCACCGGATCGAACCAGCGTATCCGCAATCTCAAGAGCTTGCTCACCAGCATCAGGCTGTGAAATCAAAAGGTCATCAAGATTGATGCCAAGCTTGCGCGCATAAACCGGATCAAGAGCATGTTCTGCATCAACAAATGCACATACACCTCCAATTTTTTGCGCTTCAGCGATAGTATGGAGTGCCATCGTCGTTTTACCTGATGATTCAGGTCCGTAAATCTCTACGATACGACCGCGTGGTAATCCGCCAACACCAAGGGCAATATCCAAACCCAGACAACCCGTTGAGATTGTTTCAATCTCAACAACATTGTCCTGGCCCAAACGCATAATGGAACCTTTACCAAATGCCCGCTCAATCTGGCCAAGCGCCGCATCTAAAGCTTTAGTCTTATCCATACCGTCTCCATCGACCAGCTTGAGTGAGTTTTTCATTCTATGACCTCTTGTTTCATGTGCACGCGCTTGTTGCAATTAGGAATAATGTACATGTTTTGTTCTAAAAATGCAATAGCGTTACATCTAATTGATAAATAATAGTTATTTTATCAATGTTCTTTTTTTGTCCAAAGAAATCGGAACAAATAAATTGAGTCAAAATATCTATTTACATCCGTACAATTGGAGAATCAGGAACCCTGTCTTGGATTTGAATTTCCATCTCATACGGCGGTGCATTCGTATTTGTAGCAAGGCCCAATTCATTCACTTTTGCGCAACAACAATAAAATCAATTTTTTCTTGGTATTTAAACGGGTATATAAAAGGAAAAGCCTCATAAAAGTCAGGCCCAGTTGTCCAGGAAGAACGCTGAATGTTTAAATCAAAAAACCTTCTCACTGTTATAAAAACTGTCGTAATTTGTCTCAGCGCAACGATAGTCTCCACATCAGTGCAGGCTGCTGAATTATCAATTGTCACTGGATCTGAAGGACGAGAACTTCAGAATCTGAGAGCAAGCCTAGACCTATTTGAGAGCAATACAGACCATACGGTAAAAATCGTCCCGTTGCCACGTTACACGACGGATCGCTTCGAGCGCTATTCTTTGTGGCTAACCGCGCAAAATGAAGAAATCGATCTTTACCTAACGGAAGCAACGTGGGCCCCTCAGCTGGCAGACCACATGTTGGATCTGGCAGAGGCTGCAACTGAGATTGTGGAAGAATACTTCCCACAAGCCATCGCATCACAAACTGTGGATGGCCGTTTAGTTGCTATGCCGCTTTCAGCAGATGCTCCTGCCTTATTCTACCGGAAGGACTTGTTGGAAAAACACGTGGAAGCTGTGCCATCAACCTGGTCCGAAATGGCTGAAACAGCGCGCATAATTCAGGATGCAGAACGCCTAGAAGGCAACAAGGAAATGGTCGGGTTTGTTTTTCAAGGTGCGCTTGGTGAAGACCTAACGTCAAATGCTTTGGAATGGATTAAGTCTCATGGAGGAGGTCAAATTGTTGAGTCTGATGGGACAATTTCAATAAACAATACAAAGGCAGCAGCAGCCCTGAAAGTTGTCGGCTCCTGGATCGGATTCATTTCACCACAAGCTGTACTTGGTTATTCCGAAGAAGACGCCCGCTCTGTCTGGCAAGCGGGCAACTCTATCTTTTTCCGCGGTTGGTCAAGGGAGTTTGACCTGGGAAATTCCGGACAATCGTTGATCAAAGACAAATTTGAAGTAACTACACTTCCGGTTGGAGAAGGCGGTATCACCTCAGCAGCCACACTTGGCGGCACTAGCATTGCAGTATCCAGATACACGAAAAGCCCGGACGAAGCCAAGGAGTTGGCCATGTTCCTCAGCTCAAATGAAATACAGAAACAACGAGCAATTGCCCTTGGGTATTTGCCGTCGATTGCTTCGCTTTATAACAATGTGCAAGTAACATCAGCTCGCCCAATTGTTCCGCGTTGGAAAGAAATGTTCCGGAATGTCGTGCCGAGACCTGCTGCAGCTACCAGAAAAAACTACGATATTGTGTCGCAAGAATTCTGGACAGCGGTGCACGAAACCCTGTCTTTCAATGGTTCTGCTGAGGAGAATGTCACAATTCTTGAGCGCAGATTGAAACGGCTTAAAGCTTCTGGTTGGCGCTAAGTTGACGAAACACGATAGACATCTGAAGCCAGAGAAAGTGCTTTGATGCCTAAAGTTTGCGTCTTTGGCGGCGCGCTTGTTGACCGCATAGGAGCAATGGAATCGCCATTTGTTATTGGCCAATCTCACCCCGGAAGCTGGCAAAAAACTATTGGCGGCGTCGCAGCTAATGTTGCACGGCACTTATCCCACTTCGGCGCAAAAGTGAGGTTTGCAACTGTATTTGGTGATGATGAGGACGCCAAATCGGTCAGAAATACATTGGAATTTGACGGGTTGGAATTACTGCCTGGCACGACAATTCCTAAAAGCTCAACGCCCAGTTACACTGCCATTCATGATCTGTCCGGCGACGTTATCGTTGGCCTTGCAGATATGGACTTGCACAAGCATATGGATAAAGCTTGGACTAAGTGTGCCGCCGATTTTGGAAATCCAGCAGAGATGTGGGTTGCCGACACAAATTTATCAGCAGCCTCGCTTAGCTTGTTATGCGAACTTAAAGGGGCGATACCGCTTTTCATTGTTGCAGTTTCTCCGGCTAAAACATCTGCACTTGCGCACTTAACTGATAAGTTTGACGGCTTAATTTGCAACAAGGCAGAAGCAGAAGCAATAAGTGGCACCTCGCATGAAAACGCGGGTCATGCAGCCGAAAGCCTTATCTCCAACGGCATTTCCACCGCCATTGTGAGCAATGGTTCATCCGCATGTGCTATCTCCGGACAAGCTTTTGGTGACGACTTCTCAAAAACGAAAACAAAAATCCCAATTCCGCTTGATCCTGCATCCCAAACCACCCACCTCACCGGAGTTGGAGATACCTTCGCTGCAGCTGGAATTTTTAGAATGTTATCTCAGCCAGCAACCAGCCATCAAGCAATACTAGAATATGCCAATGCCGCAGCCCACGTAGCGATGCTGGAACCAGATACATGTCCCTGTATTGGCTGGAAAACGATTGAAAAATTAGCGTCAGAAAGTAAAAATTAAAATGAATGACCTCTCGCAATGTCTTAATATCTCGGAACCTGTTGCACAGGCGTTGGCAAATGGGAAACCGGTTGTTGCTTTAGAATCCACGATCATCACACATGGCATGCCCTGGCCTCAAAATCTGGAAACCGCCATTGATGTAGAGCAAACCGTTTTTGATGCTGGGGCTGTTCCTGCCACAATCGCGGTTATCGATGGTGTCATTCGCGTTGGTTTGTCTCATGACGAGCTGACATCTCTTGCACAGATGTCAAACGTTCGGAAACTATCCCGTGCAGATATTGGGCACGCGTTGGTTCTTAAAGAGCACGGCTCCACTACGGTTGCTGCGACTATGATTTGCGCGCACCTGGCAGGCATAAAGGTGTTTGCCACTGGCGGGCTTGGTGGCGTCCACAGAGGCGTTGTAGACACTCTAGATATCTCCGCTGACCTTGGCGAATTTTTGCACACACCGGTCTTAGTCGTTTGCGCGGGCGCAAAAGCTATCTTGGATGTACCCAAGACGCTCGAAGCCCTAGAAACACTCGGCGTTCCAGTTGTTGCCTTTGGTACAGATGCATTTCCTGCATTTTGGTCCCGAGAGAGTGGACTCGCTGCGCCACTGAGACTTGATACCGAAACCAACGTCGCTGAATTTGTTCAGATGCGTTCGCTCTTGGGCCAGGAAGGCGGAATGATCATTGCAAATCCAGTTCCAACCGAAGATGAAATTTTGAAAGGCGATCTGGAGCCGATTATAAAACGTGCACTGCAAGAAGCCGATGAAAGCGGTATTTCCGGCAAAGCAATTACGCCGTTCCTGCTTCAGCGCATATTTGAACTTACCGACGGTCGCAGTCTAGTTACCAATATTGCGCTGGTGAAGAACAATGCAAAGTTGGCATCAAGAATTGCAACTGAATTAACTCAATCTAGTTGAGGCTACTCGCCGTCCAAAACTTCTTTAACAGCCGTTGCAAGTTGCTTTAACGAGAATGGTTTTGGCAAGAAGGAGAATGTCTCATTCTCATCAAGGTTTTTCGCAAACGCATCTTCCGCATAACCTGACACAAAGATGATTTTTAGATCCGGCTGCGTTTTTCGCAAATTTTTCAAGAGGGTAGGACCATCCATCTCTGGCATCATGACATCGGAGATCACCAAATCAATGGTGTCATCAATCTCCTCAATCAGCTCTAAGGCTTCAGTTCCGGTCGAAGCCTCATGCACAGTGTACCCGCGCGAAGCAAGCGCACGGGCGGCAAAGGCGCGCACCGCTTCTTCATCTTCCACCAACATAATGCAAGCGGACCCTGTCAGGTCTGCGTGTTCTGCCGGTTTTTTAACCTCAGGCGCAGCTTCTTCGCCCTCTTCTTCCACATGACGTGGCAACATGATTTTGAAGGTGGTACCTTTGCCAACTTCACTATCTACATAGATGAATCCATCTGTCTGCTTCACGATGCCGTAAACAGTGGAAAGCCCCAATCCAGTTCCTTGACCAACATCTTTAGTAGTGAAGAATGGTTCAAACACTTTGGAGAGAACTTCAACCGGCATTCCTGTCCCGGTATCTGAAACCTCAATCAATACAAAATCGGAACTAGGAACTTCAGCATGAGGCAGTTCGCGCGCTTCATCAGCGTGCATATTGCGCGTATTGACCTTAACAGTTCCGCCATCAGCCATCGCATCTCTGGCATTCACAGCAAGGTTCATAATTACCTGCTCAAATTGATTCAGATCAGCTTTCACTGGCCACAAATCGCGTCCATGACGCACTTCCAGATTGACCTTTTCCCCGAGCAATCGATCCAGCATTACAGAAACTTCGTTCATTACGTCACTAAGCTGCAGCACTTGCGGTCGAAGTGTTTGTCTGCGCGAGAATGCAAGCAACTGCCGAACTAGACCAGCAGCGCGGTTGGCATTCTGCTTGATGTTCATAATGTCCTGGAACGAAGGATCCGATGGTTTATGGCTATTCAGAAGCAAATCTGAAAATCCAATAATAGCCGTCAGAACATTATTGAAATCGTGGGCAACGCCGCCAGCTAGTTGTCCAATAGCCTGCATTTTTTGGCTTTGAGCAAACTGCTCTTCTAAGGTTCGTTGTTCTGTTGTTTCCTGCGCGAAAATAATGGCCGCCTCATTGTCATCATTGGCTTCTACGCCGCTGACATAAATCTTGGCAGACCGATCACCCTCACCTTCCAGTGTCGCTTCGACAGGTTCAATGCCGGACCGGCCATTAATGGCTGCAGTCAATGCTGCTCGGAGATTAGGACGATCATTGTCAATCACACTGTTGACTAGGTCCACCTGCCTGCCCTCAACAAACTCAGGACCAAATAGACGCACGAAACGAGCATTGCATCGTCCCAAGCGGCGATCGCGTGTTACGGACGCAATCGCAATTGGCGTATTGTTGAAGAACCGTGAAAAACGAACTTCAGCGGCTCGTAAGGCATCAGACGCATCGCCGCTTTCCGCACGGTTGATAACAACACTTCGAGAGGCACCAGTTTGCCCATCAGCACTGACCGGCACTTGGTGCACCAAACGCACCGGAACGCTTTGTCCACTGGCATTCATAAAGTCGAGATCAATATTTTCGCTGGACGGCTTAATCAACGTGCCATTCGCAGCCAATAAATGTCCTGCGGCCTGAGTATCAACAAGATCAAAAAGATGCAGGTCTGAAGGGCGAACTTCCGCAATATCTAGCCCCAACCACTCCGCCAAGGTCGCGTTTAGATAAGCCAATCGACCATCAGGGTTAACCGATAGAAATCCAACTGGCGCATGATCCAGATAATCGATAGCGGTTTGCAATTCCTGGAAGATATTCTCCTGGCTCTCGCGATTATTTGTAATGTCAGCAACACGCCAAACTTGAAGCGGTTCCGTTGATGCGTCCAAAGGCAGCGGCCTCACCTGAACGCTATACCAATATCCATCGCTAGGGCGCGGGGTATCGAGGTCATTGTTCATGCTGTTTGCAGCACTTAATGAAACCGGCAGTCGAACTTCTTCTTCGCCGAAACGCTCGGATTGTATAATTTGGCCCAACCTGAATATCGCATCAGCAGCATCAGGGTCACGGCTAAAAATAGTTTCGACACTGCGCAGCGCGGCAGCCTGATCAACGCCAGTAAGCGTCTTGTAAGCAGGGTTTGCATGAACAATGCGACCGGCATGATCTGTTATGCAAATGCCTTCCGATAAAGTATCGACATATAGTCGTGACAATGTTTCTTCACTGTCCGCACTGTTTGATCCAAAGAAACCAAGTGCCCAAAGAAACAGGCTTAAAATACCGACAGTCGCAAACATGCCCAAAAAGCCCATAACGAGCTGGTTGACGTAAGTCTGCGGAACATAAAGCACGCCAATGACACATGCTATCAGAACAAACACCACAGCAGCCAGACGAACAATGCGTTTGTTCACACCTTGTGCTGACTCAGGCTGAGTATGTTCTTCAGATTGGTTATTTGTATGAGGCGATATCACAGCGGTCCGGACTTTGTTTTCTCGATAGGCTCCTTGGCAGAAATCAGCGAGTCGAAGCCTATAAAAGATGTATTTGCAGAAGTGCGCGCTGTCACGAAATTTGTGCCATTTGACCCGCCTTCTCTATCGTTTTTGAAGCCGCATCACAAATCCAATCACTTCCGCTACAGCTTTATACTGATCTTCAGGTACCGGATCATCGATTTCGACAGTTGCATAAAGTGCCCGTGCCAACGGCGGGTTCTCAACAACTGGAACATCGGTTTCTTCGGCAACTGAGCGAATTTTCAACGCAACCGCATCAACACCTTTGGCAATACAAATCGGTGCATGCATGCCTTCTTCATATGACAACGCAACAGCAAAGTGGGTCGGGTTAGCAATTACAACAGTTGCCTCTGGAACCCGAGACATCATGCGCGCACGGCCGCGTTCCATACGAATTTGGCGGATTTTTGCTTTAACTGCAGGATCGCCATCAGAATCTTTGTGCTCGTCTCGAACCTCTTTCAACGTCATTTTCTGACGTTCAAAGAACTTATGTTTTTGGTACATGAAATCCAGGCCAGCAATCACCGTCATAATTACCAAGGTAATCATAAGGAGTTTCACAGCCATTTCGTGGAAGAGCGGCAATATCGCAACAGCGGGACTCATAAGAACAGTTTCAAGCCGCTCCATATCCGGAAAAAGAACAGCAACAATTAGTGCGGACACAAGGCCAAGTTTCGCCAATCCTTTCGCAAAATTCACCAACGCTTCAGGAGAAAACAGACGTTTAGCACCCGCCAGGGGTGAGATTTTCGAAAGCTTCGGTTTTAAGGGATCTGCAGAAAGAACCAGTTTGTGTTGAATCAAATTTCCCGCAGCAGCAGCAACGGCAAGCAACACAAACGGTACAGCTAGTGCCCCAAGCAAATCCAAACCAGTCTGTCCCCAAAGTGCCTTCATTGCTCCCCGATCAAGAGAGAGGGCATGTGCATTGGACAAATAGCCGCGCAGCATTCCACCCATTTCCGCAGCGGCAGAAGGGGCAATCAAGGCAATTAAGAGGGTTACCATAAGCAGAACAAACCAGGTGTTCACCTCTTGGCTTTTGGCAACTTCACCCCTTTTATGAGCATCCTCCAATTTTTTGGCGGTGGGGTCTTCGGTTTTTTCCGATTGGTCGGGTTGGTCTGCCATACTGCCCCTTTCCTATTGTACCAGAAAACGCGTCAACAGCGTTGTCATATACTCATGATAAACCATCATCATGGTGGACAAGAGCAAAGCCAAAAGCACAAAGCCCAACATAATCGAAGCAGGCATTGCGATGAAGAAAATTTGGATTTGAGGCATAAGGCGGCTGAGCACACCAATGCCAACATAAAAAATAAGTCCGAATACTAAAAATGGCGCAGACATTCGCACACCAATTGTGAATGCTTCAGACATCGACATCATCGCAGCCATTGCCATATCGCTTGCCGGGGGTATCTCACCTGGCGAAAACAAAGTGTAGCTGTCGTGAATGGCCGCAATCACCATATGGTGCAGATCAGTTGTAAACACGAGTGTAAGCGCCAAAACGCCCAAGAAGTTTGCAAATAACGCGCCCTGAATGCCCTGTGTCGGATCAACACTTTGTGCAAGTCCCAAGCCCATTTGGTTGGAAATAGTACTTCCTGCAATAGAGGTTGCCATCAAGACCATACGGACAGTCAGTCCGATAAACAGTCCAATGAGAATTTCCTTCAACATTGCGGTGAGCGCACCGAATGGCCAAAGAACGGATGCAAGTGCTGGCACCTCAACCAATGGCACCATCAAAAGCGTCAACAACAATGCGAAAGCAAGCCTAATCCGCGTTGGAATGCCATTTTGCCCAAACCCAGGTAGAAGCATAACCAGCACGCCGACTCTGGCAAAAATGACCATGAACTTGTAAGCAAGATCAGGCGCGAGTGTAAGTTCCACTTATCGCCCCGAAACGATATGGTCTGCAACTCGATCCATAAAACTATTCAGGCTTTGCCCCATAAACGGCATAGCAACGAGCATCGCCACAAAGATTGCTATGATCTTTGGCACAAAGACGAGTGTCATTTCTTGGATTTGAGTAAGTGCTTGAATAAGGGCGATCAACACGCCAACCCCAAGCCCTACCAACATCACTGGGGCACTGATGGCCAGCAATGTGGTAATACCATCACGAGCAAAATCAAGAACTTCAGGACCTGTCACAAAATGCCCCCCAAGGCTGGGTTTAGAATCACGAGTATACGACAAATACCCTAGATAGGCATCCGCATGATTTCTTCGTAAGCGGATATGACCCGGTCACGCACAGAAACCATGGTCTGCAATGCCAACTCGGTTTCGCTTACAGCTGTAACCATCTCGACCATATTTGCTGTCGGCTGTCCGGTTGCGAACGCCATGGTCGCTTGCTCACCAGCCCGTCCGGTTTCAACGGTGTCAGTTACGACTTGGGTAACCATACTTGCAAACGAGCTATCTGCATTGACAGATGTTTCTGCCGGTTTGGGAAGCTGTGTTGTTGCCTTAGTAGCCGCTGCATAAGCATTCGCAGCACCAAGAGCTGTGTTGATTGCCATCAGAATCAGCCTCTCAGAATATCGAGTGTACGCTGCATCATTGTCCGCGTACTTTGAATGACATTGAGGTTTGCCTCATAGCTTCGCTGCGCCTGACGCATATCAACCGTTTCAATCAGCGTGCTCACATTTGGCATTTTTACATAGCCCTGATCATTGGCAGCTGGGTGTCCAGGTTCAAATCTAGTTTTAAAATCCGACTTATCTTGCCTGATGTTGCCAAGCTCAACTAAAGACACACCAGTTTCGCGATCCAAAGCAGATTGAAAACTTGGAATTTTGCGTCTGTAGGGGTCGGCGCCCTGAGTGGTCCCGGTGCTATCTGCATTCGCAATATTTTCCGCAATCACACGCATACGGCCGCTCTGCGCACGCAAGCCAGATGCTGCAACTTTCATGGAATCCAAAAAGTCCATTTATGCCTCCTGTAAAAACCGCTATCGACCAATTGCGATACGGAACAAGCCCATAGTCTTGCTGTAAAGCGAGGTGGCGGCCTGATAATCCATCTGGTTCGAAGTTACTTTCATCATCTCTTCTTCAAGCACGACCTCATTGCCTTCTGGGGTCACTTCAAAGTGCTCTGCTCGGCTCATATCCAAATTACTTGCTACTGCAACCATGCCGGTAGCTATGTGTTGCGGGTGCGTCTTAGCTGTCGACGGACCCTGTTGAGCTGTTTTTTGAGCTGACTGCCAACTGGCCTCAGCAAATGAGGGCTTTTTCAGATCTTTTACGCGATAGCCCGGCGTATCAGCATTTGCGACATTTTCTGCCAAAAGACGCTGCCTGGACTCGTGCCACAACATCTTTGTTTTCAATGCAGATATGAGATTTATATCGCCTAGTGCCAAGACAATTCGCTCCGCTCAGATACTGCAAATAGTTTACTAAGTATTAATGCGGCAAATGTGGTTAACAAAACCTTAACCCTCTTAATATTTTGCTAACCGTATTGGCTGTATTCTGCCGCAATTGACGATCATGCATTTGGATGATGCCGATACCAGGTTCGGCCCGGCGCGTCGGCAAACAGTAATTGAGTTAGGGGCGCGGAATGCGTGAGTTTTTATTGCAGTTCATGGGCGAAGATGCAGCGATGGGCGTACAGTTTCTTGTGGCGCTGCTGGTTGTCCTTTTGTTGTTTGGCATTTTCATCTGGATTCTCCGCTTAGTCACAGGAACTTCCAAGCGACCACGCAGGAATATGAACGAACAGAGACTCGCCGTCTTAGACCGGACACAAATCGATGAAAACCGCAGTTTGCTGCTGGTGCGACGCGATGATGTGGAACACTTGGTCATGGTTGGCGGTCCAAGCGATGTTGTCGTCGAAGCGAATATCAATTTAGACGATGAAGACGAAATCGATGGTCTTGCTGAACCACATCCAGGGCATGAAGTAGCGCGGCGTGTTATTGCGCAGCGACCTTTACGCACCATGTCTTTGGCATCATCATCAGCCACTGTTGCAGAAAGCATTGGTCATGGCGCGACTAGTTTGCCTGAAGCAACCATAGCGCCGCCTGCCACAACCGCAGTAGAGCCCACACCTCTTGTTGCGCCTATTGTCGCACCCAAAGAGGCAATAACCCCGGAGCCCACACAGGTTGCAGAGATTCCGTCTGTTGAGGTTCCACCAGAGCCCGTAGCTACAATTGTGGAGACTGCAGCAACCCAACCTGCCTCTGCTCCGGAGGTCGCAGCAACCCCGGCACCGGCGGTTTCAGCACCACAGCCAGTAGCAGCTCAAGCGGCACCGGCAGTTGTTGCCATTGCTACAGAAGAACCGCAACAGATTGAGCCAGTAATTGCAGCACCTGTAGAAGTTTCACCGGCCCCGCGCGCGCCAGTTCAAACTCCGGAACCAAATATTGAAATGCCAGTACCAAAAGCTGCTCCAATGCCAGATTTAGCAGCGCATTTGGAAGACGCGTTGAGTTTGGAGTTGGATCCAGAGCCAACTCACAGTCAGGCAACGTCACTCAATGAGGAACGAGCGCCGAGACGCACGAGAAGTTCAATGCAACAACAACGCTCAATGGGAGATCGTAGCACAATGGATGATCAAATACTTTCCCGAAGCCAAGATGCTGATCTTTCAGCGGGATTTGCAGCAGCTATGTCTTTGGACATGGAACCCAGCACCCAATCAACTCCTACCCGGCAAACAGTTTCCGAGGGCGCTTTGGAAGATGCGATTGCTGATATGCTTCGTAGCGATAGCCCCACAGACACATCTACTTATAACAATGGCAAAAATGACGTATATTCATCATCAGAATCAGTGCCTTCTGGCTCTGAAAGGCTTGTGGACACGACACGTCCGGGCCGTGTTGATGACGAGATGAGCCGATTGCTTCAGGAACTGGCCGTACCTGGCCGAGCCTAACCAGATTTAAAGCTACCGTATTTCCAACGGTCAGGGCATTTTTGCTTTGGCCGATGGTATGCCTGTTTGTTTTTTTTGGGTTCAGTGCCTTTGGTCAAGACATTTCGATAGGCTTTAGTGATGGCACGGGCGTAAGCGAACGTGCAGTTCAGATAGTAGCTCTCATTACGGTTCTAAGTCTGGCGCCGTCGATTTTGGTCATGGTAACTAGCTTCACACGAATTGTTGTCGTGCTATCTCTCTTACGCTCAGCAATAGGCCTTCAGACAGCGCCTCCAAACTCTGTCATGATAAGCTTGGCGCTTTTCCTGACCGCCTTCATTATGACACCCACTCTTGAAGCAGCCTACAACGATGGCTTGCAACCTTTTATTCAAGGCGAGAGTGAATTTAGTGAAGCATTCGATGCAACGGCCGCACCCTTCCGGACATTTATGTTGAACCATGTCCGTGAAAAAGACTTGCAGCTTTTCGTCAATCTGACAGATGGCGAACAACCAACCGGACCAGACGATGTAAGCCTACGTATTTTGGTGCCAGCATTTATGATCAGCGAACTTCGAAGAGCTTTCGAAATTGGTTTCCTGATATACCTGCCATTTATCATTATCGATTTGGTTGTTGCTTCGGTTCTTATGGCAATGGGTATGATGATGCTGCCACCTGTGGTGATCTCACTGCCATTCAAGCTTATTTTCTTTGTGCTGGTCGATGGTTGGAGCTTGCTAGCAGGCTCGCTCGTAGAGAGCTTCATTACACCCCTGCCCACATAGCCAAAAGAACTCTATGCGTTTCCATCCAGAGCAAGTCCGTCTTCGTTTTGTTCAGTCGCGTCTGCAGCTGATTCAGCTTCAGGCAAACTACTTGTCGCAACATCAGCTGGTGCAAGGTAGCGACGTCGATAATCGGACAAGAACGTACGCATTGTATCAGCTTCAGTAATCTGGCGAGAGAGCGAGCGGAAGGCAAAACCCTGCTTTTCCAACGGGCCAGTCACGACATCAAAAGCACTTGCGTCTTCACTACTGCCCATTTTTTCAGCGAATTTACTGCGCAGGCGTTGCAAACCTAAATTGTCACGAGCCAGAGAATAAGCAATTCCCGATTTGAGTACATCAAGCCTTTGGTCCGGAATAAGAGGTGCATCATCCGCCCAGCTTTCGCCGGCAACTCGTTCATAGGATTCTGCAGCTTCTTGCCAATTTTCTGCATCCCACAAAATATCAGCAACAAGGCGCTCCGCGTCTGTACCCTGCAAATTTCTCACCAGCGTCACGGCAAGATCAGGTTTACCGGTATCAGCCAACGCTTTTGCTTCCAAAAGGCGTCGCTGTCTGTCTAACAAGTTAGGTAATTGTGCCTGTTGTGTCCGGCGAATTGCCTGCAATGCCAAATGTGGCTCGCGGTTCAAAATATGAACGAAAGCCAGATCTGCTGCAATTTGAGCGCGGGCTGTGCCACGCAAACGATTGTCTACCTGATGCGCCAACAACTCGGTTGCCTGAGTCAACAAATCCACATCGATCAAACGTGAGGCAAGCTTACGAACCATTTCGTCGCCCTTGGTGCCAATTGGCGTCAGCTCCCTAAAATCATAGTAAAGCGCCAATGCCTCTACGGGGTTCAAAGCAGAAGCTCCCCCGTGAAGAAACAAGTTCTCAAACCGTCGACTGATTTCATCTTGAAGGGAACGGGTTGTATCGGCACCCCGGTCCACCAAAACTGCAGTCTTCATGGATTGAAAGGATTCCCTGTATTGTCCTTCGTCGGCATATAGTTGCGATAACAATCTCAGGCTTTTGAGTTCAATTTCATCGCCGCGCCAGCGCAATGACAAACCGGAGAGCTCTCGGATTAAATCATCTCTGCTGACAGCGCCTATTGAGCCTTGGTATTCCAATGTCAGAAAGTCTGCTTCAGCAGCTTGCTGACGTTGGCCCAAGGCGTGCGCTTGTGCCCAAGACCGCAAGGCTTGCTCAGCATCCCCTGCCTCCTTGGCAATTCTACCCCTCAATACAAGGTAATCTGCCAAGTGTCCGGTTGATAGTGTTGATGGATTGATCTCTGACAGCAACGTATCAGAATACGCTCTATCATTATATTCCAGCGATGCTTTTGCCCCTGATAACAAAAACTGATGTTGCACAGCTACCGGGTAAGCCCCCAGAACCGTATGGCCCCGACGTAAATTGCCGTAGCTCGTTTCCCAGTCTTGCATATCTGACGCAGATACTGACGCCCAAAAAGCTGCGTCAGAGTTGTCTGACAATCTTTGGTTCGTCAAAATTTTCATCGCATCTCTTGGACGCTGAGCCAACGCATATGCCGCGGCTCGAAGCATTAACATTGTAATGTCATTTTCTAATGCGGGGTCTTCGTCGATGGCCAGTTTAGTCATGCCCAACGCTTCATGAGGCATGCTATTGGCCAAATAGAAACGAGCGGCTTCCATCCGTTGCGCGGGTCGGTCCTCTGGTTCGGCAAAAGCAACACGTCGTGAGATAGCATCTGCTGCATCTCGAAACGGTTGACCGGGCTCTGTGTGCGCATCATGCAACAACGCCGCTAAAGAATCCGCTTCTTTCTTCTTTTGATTGTTTCCGGGGAACGTTAGCGCCAGCTTGAAGCCACTGCTTTGAGCCTTAGAGGACAAAGATAACCCACCCTCCCTGCTGACTAAGACATAGTCGGTTCCGGCAGTAATCTTCAAATCATCAACAAGCGATGTCCCGGCAATACCATGAGCAGAAGGAAAGAAACTTAGTTCAGCAAATTGTTGTTCCCGCAACAAGCCCTGACTATCCGCTTTGCTAGTAGCGACAAAAATCAAATCTCCTGCAGTTGTGTCAAAAATCTTATGAACAGTTCCAACCATTTCAAGGTTTGCCTTGATTTGTGCCCGTCCCTTCTCATCGACAATTGGTGTCAAATCTAGAGATTTACCTGGCTCAAAAATAGTCTCCCCAACAGAAATAACCCAATTATTGGAGCGCTTCGCAATGCTAGCAAACATCGGTTTTGGTAAATCTAGGCGGATAACAGTCGCGCCTTGCAGCGAAACCTTGGTCAAGCTGGCGCCCAATGTCTGAGCGACAGACTTAGCCAAACTTAATTCCATCGGAAGTGTGCTGTCGAATACCATCCAGAGCACGCGCTCCCGGCGGAATAACGCAGCGCCAACCTCTTCATTGTACTGAAATGTGAATGTCCCGTTGCCTTCCGTTGCGCGAGCATCAACCAACAACATAGCTCTTTCTTCAGCTAATGTGACGGGTGCATTTGCTTCAGGTACTGGCCGAGGAGCAGCTTTTGGTTGCTGTGCCATTGGTTGTGGTTCGGCTAGTGGGACAACTGTTTCCTGATAATTCCCAGAATCCAATACAAACTCGGCGAGCCGTTGCTGCGCATCACCAACTGGCTTGCCTTCCGAACCTGCTGATGGAGACATCGTGCTTGTCTGTTGAGTTGCCCCTTGCGCTTCAGTAATCTGACTTGCTCCAGGCGGTGCCGGAGGCCCTTCTGAAACAACGTCGCCCCCAAGTAGAGCAGCTGTGGGTCGTCCAGCATCATCAAATCCGGAAATTGCAGAATCCGAGTTTTCTCGCGGTACAGTTATATCCACCACGTAAACATCGCCATCTCGAAATGCGCGGATATTGGCTTCATCAGCCACGGTGAGAATAACGTTCAGGTTCTCGTCAATCTTGAGAGCCTCGATATGATCCAGTCCAGTCGGCAGGTCAGCTTCAACTCTCGCCAAATCAAGTGGCGCATAGCTGTCGAAGCTAATGGCTACGCTTTTGCCGTCACGGACAAAAGCAGCGTTGTATCCAATGTTCCAGCCAAAAGAAAACCTTGTAAAGGTGGGATGACGCCCAACTTTCAATTCCACACGCGGGCGCAAGGCACCAGGCCTACCCGCTTTTTCCGCAGCTCTAGCAGCTTTAAATGCTCTTTCAGCTCTTTCAGCCAATGCGCGCACGACATCTTCAGGCAATGAGGGGGCCAATCCCACCCAATTAGCTGGCAGAAAATCAACGAATAATTTTTCGCCAGCTTCTTGAACATTAACGCGCGTTCCGCGCGTGAGGGAAAATCGCAGTCCTCTTCCGTCTGGATCCCGGCGTGCAACACCAACATAATCTCTTAATGTTACCGCAACACCGTCGATATTTGACTCAATAGCCTCTGCGAAAGCCAGTACAAGCACGTTGTTGTTGGAAGAGCTTGAAAATGATGGGACAAGATTTTCACCATCGAATGTCAGCACCATCCGCCCAAACCCATCTTCTTTGCTGACGTATACTGTTGCAGGCACAGCAAAGGCCTGCGAGAAAAAGCAGAAGATGAAGAAAACAAGCGGCGGCAAACGCCGCAGCGATAGCCTAGCAAACATTGGTACACCGGTATGACTGCGTTAAAGTGGCTGCGTAACCACCAATCAGAGCAAGTTTACTAGGTTTTCTCTTAATTAGACGTTACATTTTTACGTATGATTATCGCTTAAGTTGGCTTCTTGTTTTGCGGCTAACCGCCAATTTTTGGGAGTTCACCAGCCCCGCCATTATTCTGATTTGAACGACGCCCACTTCTTGCAAGTGAGCTCGTTAATCTTTGGGCAGCCTCTGGGTTCATCTTTGCCAATACAGATGCCATTTTGCGCGGGTTCATCGCATTGACTACATCGAGCAAAACTTCCATCTGCAGTCGGTCAAATATTCTTGCAGCTTCCTTCGGTTTCATAGTCTCGTACATGGTAACCAAACCACGCAATTCTTCTTTGCGCGCGCCAAGTTCTGCCTCTGTTGCTGCCTTCAATCGCGCTTCAAGCGCCTCAAGTTGCTCAATGCGACTTTCAAGGCGCTCTTCAGCTGCCTCGATAAGATTTTCCCGCAGCTGCATTGCTTCTTCTTGTTCCGCCAGTTGCGTCCTACGCTTGCGGAGACTCTGAAGAATAGAAAGTTCTGAGTTGGGCGTTTCAGATGTCATCGCATCTGCCTCTTTAGCAGATGTTGCATCAGCATCTTCCATTGCTTCGGCACCCTCAGGCGCTTCAGCCTCCTGAGCGAACAATGTACTCACACCTGCCAATTGCTGCCATGCTCCATCTGGAAGTTGCATCAATCCAAGCAGCTTCAGCGCCAACATGGCACTGCAAGCCAGCATTAGCATTGGAAGCAGGCGTAGATCCTTCATAGTGGAGCTCTAGCAGACAAACGCTGGGCGGACGCGCGCAGACTGGCAAATGCAGGACTTGGAGCATTAGCGACTTGGGGTGCAGGCTCAACGATAATATCAGAAACTTCAACGCCAGCCTGACCAAGGCGCGTTAACATCGACTGACCTTGCTGCGTAGCCTGAGACAGAATACTTGCTGTTGTCTCTGCTTCACTCAATCTTGCTCTAAGCGCGGCATCAGAATTTTCAGCCATGGCCTTAAGATCCTTCAGTGCCTTGTCGGCAAGAGATGAGCTGTTAACGAGTTCCTGAACAGTTACGCGCATAACATCTTCTTCGTCGCGAAGGCGTTTTAGCCGCTTATTTAAGACAGCGGAGTACCCAATTGTCACGACCAAAAGAAGAGAAACAAGTATATCAATTGCAAGGCTTATCATGTGATTTAGCCCCCCTCTGAATCTGTTAAAGCAGCGTTTTCAAAGGCTGCTAAGGTCATTTTCGGTCGTTTCAGACCTTCCATAACTTTAAGTGAAATAGCGTCGTCAATCCTGCCCATAACGCCAGTCGTCAAAGACGTATCGCCACATTTGATCTCAATAGAATCCTGGGGAGATACATCGAACATTACCGTATGCCCAGGCTCCAATGCCATCACATCTCGTAACGTCATTTCCTGTTGAACAAGCACAGCATCAATTTCAATTTCCGCCGCATAAACCTCAGAGGCCAAATGGCCCTCCCAGATATCATCGCGACCGAATTTTTCACCCATAAACATCTGCAGGAGCAGATTTCGAATAGGCTCAATGGTGGCGTATGGCAGGAGCATCTCTATGCGACCGCCGCGGTCTTCCATATCCACACGCAGCTCAACCAATATTGCAGCATTGTTAGGGCGAGTTATGGCTGCAAACCTTGGGTTAGTTTCAAGTCGATCCAGATTAAGCTTTACTGGTGTGAGAGGTTGAAAAGCGTTTTCAGCATCCTCCAGAACGATCTCAATCATTCGGCGCACCAAGTTCATTTCAATCGTTGTATATGGCCTTCCCTCAACACGAACGGCCTGCATTCCCCGGCCTCCACCCAGCAAAGAGTCGATGATGGAATATATCAGATTAGAATCAACCGTTATCAGCCCAAAATTGTCCCATTCTTCGGCTCGAAATACAGAAAGAATGGCAGGTAAAGGAATTGAGTTCAGGTAGTCATCGAATCGAACTGAGGAAATTGATTCCAGTGAAACTTCTACGTTGTCAGACGTGAAACTGCGCATGCTCGATGTCGTCAATCGCACCAAGCGATCGAAAACGATTTCCAGCATTGGAAGTCGTTCGTATGAGACCAGCGCCGAATTAACGAGCGCACGGATGCCATTTTGTTCACCTAAAACGCCGTCATCGGGAGAAAAGCCCAGGAGATTATCAATCTCCTCCTGGTTGAGGACACGTTCGGCGCCACGTTTGTCGCCTTCCTCTTCTTCACCATCATCGATCATTGCCGCCCATTGGGCGGACATATCCTCAGCGTTACCGGCGCCCTGCTCTTCCATAGCAGAGCCCCAGTCGGCTAACAGATCGTCTTCTTCGAGTTCGTCTTCCATAAATTCCCTGACCCTACTGGATCAATATTTCCTTGAATAAAATATCATTTATTTCAGCAGGATGTATCGCCAACTCAATGCGGCGTTGAAGCTCTTCTTTCAAAAGAAAAATGCCAGCAGATCCCTCAAGATCAGTGGTACGCAACTCACGCAAATAAACCTGAAAGGCATCCAGCACGCGTGGCATAAAGGGTTCAATTGCTTGCAAGGTTGATTTGTCTGCAACTTCAAGGGAAACGGACAATTTTAAGAATTGCGCGCGCTGCTCAACCGATGAAAGGTTAACGGTCAGTTCTGGCAAATCGAGAAAAAAGACCTTCTTAGGTGGCTCAGGAACATCTTCCACAGAACTGCTACCGCCTTCGAAAGCACCCATCATAAAGGCCGCCCCACCGCCGCCAACAAGCAGCAGCACAGGCACCGCAATCATAAGGATCTTCTTAAGTCCGCCGCCCTTTGCGGAGGAATCTTCTTCCCCCTCTTCAGGCGCATCAACATCCCCTGCTGTAACGTCACTCATCCGATATAAGCCTTTATTTCTAACTTATTACTTATGCGTAAAAAATCGTTAACAAAGTCTTTATGGTAAACGTAACTCGGCAGATTTTGCCCGGTTAGCGTTGCAGCATGCACGAATTTGCCGGGTGGGCAAAAGACGAAAAATGCTAAACCGCTGAATTATAACAATATTATATGTTGGCACGTTTCTCGCTTAATAATTCGTAAAGGTTCACGAGGGGCGGCCACATGGAAAATGCAGAACTCATCGGATTATCGCGGCAAACAGCGCTTCGCCGGCAGATGAACGTGGTTGCCAACAATCTCGCAAACATCAACACAAGTGGCTACAAGGCCGAGCGCTCCATGTTTTCTGAATATGTGATGCCAGTGGCGGAGGCGACAACCTTTCAAACCCAGGATCAACGCCTCTCATATGTTTGGGACCGCGGAACGCTCACCGAATTTGACACAGGCCCAATCAAATTGACCGGCGCTCCTCTGGATGTAGCAGTTGACGACAATGCATTCTTTGTCGTCGAGACAGAACAAGGTCTGCGCTACACGCGCAACGGTGCTTTTCAGCTGAATAGTGAAGGAACGCTGGTTACCAGCGAAGGATTTGCTGTCCAAGGTGAAGGCGGTCCAATCAGCTTTGGCCCAACTGAAACGAGCATCAATATCGCAGCTGATGGCACGGTGTCATCGACTGCTGGAACAAAAGGGAAGCTTCAAGCTGTCACGTTTGATTCTCCACAACTACTCACTCGCGCTGGTTCAAGCTTGTTTGCAGGCGAAGGTGCGATCCCTACCCAATCACTCTTCACTCAAGGCGCTCTCGAGGGTTCCAATGTACGTGGCGTGATTGAAATGACAGAAATGATCGAAGTCAGCAGAGCATACCAATCACTAGCAAACATGATGAAGCGTTTTGATGATCTGCGTAAAGACGCAGTTCAGCGCCTCGGCACTGTTAGAGCCTAAGGTTAGGATTAGAACATGAAAGCTCTTAGCATCGCGGCCACCGGAATGCTGGCGCAGGAACTCAATGTTGAGGTTATCTCCAATAATATCGCCAACATGCGTACAACTGGCTTTAAACGCAGTCGTGCAGAATTCCAGGACCTACTCTACCAAAATTTACGTCGGCCAGGATCTGCCACCTCTGATGCCGGGACAATAGTTCCGGCCGGAGTGGAAATCGGTTCAGGTGTAAAGACCACAGCGACACCGCGCATCATGTCCCAAGGTTCTGTTCAATCCACCGAAAGAGAACTTGATGTTGCTATTCGGGGAGAAGGCTTCTTCTCAATTCAACTGCCGGATGGCCGGACAGCTTACACTAGGGATGGTTCATTTGAACGAGATGCGACAGGAACCATTGTTACTGCAAACGGGTACACTGTCGGAAGCGGAATAATTATACCGGAAAACTCCCGGGGCATATCCATAAATGCGCAGGGCTCAGTTCAAGCATATCTAAACAATGATGTAGCACCCACTGAACTTGGCACAATTCAACTAGCAAACTTTACCAATAAGGTTGGCCTGGAAGCCATGGGCGACAACCTTTATTTGGAAACCGCTGCTAGTGGCACCGCCCAAGTTGGTACTCCAGACGATCCTGGATATGGCGACTTGCTTCAAACACATTTGGAAATGGCAAACGTGAACGCAGTTACCCAAATCTCTGATTTGATTGCCGCGCAACGCGCTTATGAGATGAACTCTCGGGTCATCAAAGCGGCCGATGAAATGCTCTCTTCCACATCTAACCTTCGCTAGAGGCTGACATGAAAATTATCTATTGCCTTGTAAGTCTTCTGATTGCCACCCTCGCCTCACTCATTTCCATGAGCATGGCCCGCGCTGAAGGCGTTGCTACATTGAAGCCCGTCGTAACCGTTGCCTCAGAAGTAGTAACCTTGGGAGACATGTTCCACGATGCAGGGGTACATTCCGAGAAGGCAATTTTCAGAGCTCCAGACTTAGGTGAAAGCGGCTTGATAGATGCAAGTTCTGTATCATTGGCCGCTATTCGCGCCGGATTGACCAGATTGGATCTTGCCGGCGTTGAACAGGTAGAAGTTCGCCGCGAAGCACAGATGGTCACATCCGAAGACATTACTGTCCTGATGCAACAAGAAATCTCGAAACGTCTGAATATATCTGACTGGGAAAATATTGCCCTGCGGTTTTCAGACCCGATTTGGTCTATTCCGGCGGATGCATTGTCTCGTGATCCACTCTCCATCTCATCCCTGAATCTTAGCACACCACTTACCAGTCAGGGCGGTCTCAGCCGCTTTGAAGTTCTGCTTGTCGTCGATCAAGGCAACCGCAAACAAAAGCAACGCCTGCGCGGAACTGCTTTGCCAATGACGGAAGTTACGATGCTGAACCGCCCAGTCGCTCGCGGAGAAATTATTCGGCGCGGCGATTTGGAAGTCCAGCGGATACCACTTTCTCGCGCTCAATCTATGGAACCGGCTTTTCCTGATGCAATTGTGGGCTTTGAAGCCCGCCGGGCAATGCGACAAGGCGTACCCATCGCAATCAACGATGTTCAGTCTCCGACATTGGTACGACGTAACGATCGTGTTGTGATCTTGCTGCGTACAGGTCGCCTTTCAATATCTGCAGCAGGTCGCGCAACGGAAAACGGCTCTGCTGGTGATACAATCAGTGTCATCAACACACATTCAAAACGGGTCATAGATGCCGTTGTAACGGGGCGTGGACAAGTTGAATTGATCTCCACAAGAACAACACAAATTGCAAAACTGAAAGAACTGGCCCAATGAAAAATATGATCAAAAACCTTGCCGCACTTGTTCTTGTTTCTACTTTTTTGGCAGCTTGTGGCACAGCGGACAAACTAGCACAGATTGGCCAGGCACCTTCGCTTTCAGCGATTGAAGACCCAACAACTCAAATTGGCTATCGCCCAGTTCAAATGCCAATGCCAACCCCAGCCTTGGCACATTATAGTCCGAACTCATTGTGGCAGTCAGGTCGACGTACATTTTTTGATGATCAACGTGCTGGAAAAATTGGGGACTTGGTAACGGTTCTAGTCAGCATCACAGACACAGCAAATATTGCGAACAGTACAGAACGCCAACGCGACGGGTCAGAATCCATGGGGGCGTCGGGCGCGGTCGGAAGTTTGCTTACAAAGGTCCTACCATCTGGCACTGACGCCTCTGCTGCTGTGGATTTAACAGGCTCTGGCAGTTCCAGCGGTAGCGGAACCGTAAACCGCTCTGAGACTTTGAGTACAAGGGTCTCTGCGGTGGTTACCCAAGTTCTTCCAAATGGCAATCTTGTCATAGAAGGCAAGCAGGAAGTTCGCGTTAACTTTGAAGTACGTGAGCTCATCGTGGCTGGTGTCATACGCCCTCAAGATATTGCAGCGGACAATACTATTCCTTCAGAAAAAATTGCAGAAGCTCGCATTTCCTACGGCGGACGGGGTCAGATCACCGATGTCCAGCAGCCACGTTACGGACAGCAAGTGCTTGATATAATCCTACCGTTCTAATTAGGAACTGACGAAACAAAAAAGCCGCCCAAATTCTGGGCGGCTTTATTAATGTGAATTTACAAGAAATTAATCATCCCGATAAACACGCTCTCGGCGTTCATGCCGTTCTTGCGCTTCCACAGACATGGTTGCGATTGGGCGTGCATCAAGCCTTTTCAAAGAAATAGGCTCTCCGGTTTCTTCACAATACCCATAAGTATCGTCCCCGAGACGGGCCAACGCAGAATCGATTTTCGATATTAATTTGCGTTGGCGATCTCGGGCCCGCAACTCAATGGCACGATCAGTTTCAGAAGATGCACGATCAGCAAGATCAGGATGGTTGGAGTTCTCTTCCTGCAAGGTCTCCAGCGTTAGCTGGCTCTCGCGCAGAATATCCTCTTTCCAGTCCTGAAGTTTCCGTCTGAAATAAGCTTTTTGGCGCTCATTCATGAAGGGTTCGTCTTCAGATGGACGATAATCAATATCAGCAGCAGCAGACATTAGCTTGACCTTAACTTTAGCCCCGTTGCGCCGGACTATACCCATAGGTCTTTTGAGAAACAACAGATTTGCTGTATTGAAATGCAATATCCTGAATTACTATTAACCTTCTGAAATATATAGTATTTCAGAAGAAGTTATTAACTGGATACAACTTAAAGGCCACGTTTTGCCAGTTCAACACGCGCACGCAGATCGATTTCTCGCAGAATCGGATCAAGTTCAGCATCGCCTGTCATCTGCAAGTCAGGCAGTCTCGCTTTCAAACGTTGAAGCGCTTCTGGAGCCTCATCGACAGACAGCAATGAAGTCTGAAGACTCGCCAACTCATCTAGCATTGACCGTCCAGCGCGTGCACCACGTCGCTCAACCGTTTCACCGCCGGAAATTTGTAAAGATAGCAATCCACTTAAAGAGACAGCATGTTGTGCGTCCGCTTGCTGTGAAGCTCCTGCTTCAGAAGTCTCACCCGAGCCCGTTAACGAGAACGTAGACCCACCAGCTTTCGCCTTAGGTCTTGCACGAGCAGCAGCGGCCAAATGTCCATAGGCTTCAACGCGCATGATTTATCCCTTGTTAGCAACTTATTAAGTATTTTTAACGATTATCCTTAACTAACTATTAAGATTGGTTTGCGGGTCGCGATATGGGTCAAAATTTGAGATTGAAACATCGCTATTGTTCGGGGGCGTTACCGACACCTGGAACATTGCTGCGTGTCTTCTTATCGCTTGCCATTATTAGTCTGTGCATGTCGCTTCTTCTAGGGCCAGCGAGCGCGACGTCTCGCATAAAGGATATTGCAGACTTTGAAGGCGTTCGTGAAAACCAAATGATTGGTTATGGATTGGTTGTTGGTTTGAACGGCACCGGAGATTCTCTTAATAACTCTCCTTTCACACGCCAAAGCCTGCAATCGATGCTGGAACGGATGGGCGTAAACACTGTAGCCGATGAACTGCGCACCGCCAATGTTGCCGCAGTTATGGTGACAGCTAACTTGCCTGCCTTTGCGACACCAGGAACTAGAATTGATGTGAGTGTAAGCGCGCTTGGAGATTCAAACAGTCTTCAGGGCGGAACGTTGCTCGTTACTCCAATGATGGGCGCTGATGGACAAACCTATGCAATTGCTCAAGGTTCTCTTGCTGTTGGCGGGTTTACCACACAAGGGGATGCGGCAACGCTGACAAGAGGTGTCCCCACTTCGGCACGCATTTCAAATGGAGCGCTGGTTGAGCGTGAAGTCGGTTTCAAACTTGCTACACTAGATAAAATGCGGATCGCCTTGCGCAACCCGGATTTCACAACAGCCAGACGCATGGCTCTCGCAATCAATGATCTGATGGGGCAACCCGTTGCAGAGCCAATGGACCCTGGTACCGTTCAGTTGTATTTACCCAAGAATTTTGATGGCAATATTGTTGATCTCCTGACCGATATCGAACAACTGCTTATCGAGCCAGATTTGCCAGCGAAAGTTGTCATCGACGAAGACACCGGCGTTATTGTGATGGGCCGAGATGTCCAGGTTTCGACCGTTGCTGTTGCGCAAGGTAATCTGACGGTCATGGTGAGCGAGTTTGCTGACGTGTCTCAGCCCGCGCCATTTAGCGATGGCGAGACAACAATTATCCCGAACACGGAAATCAACGTAGGTGAAGATACGCCGACGCAGCTGGCCGTTATAAATTCCGGCGTTTCACTTCAAGAACTTGTGGACGGCCTGAACATGCTTGGTATTGGTCCAAGGGACATGATTTCCATTCTTCAAGCTATTAAAGCAGCTGGCGCTTTGCAGGCTGAAATCGAGGTGATGTAATGGATGTACTTTCAGCGCCGTCTTCGCAATTTACGCAACTAAGAGCACATTCATCAGGTCATGACCCTATTCGACAACAAGCTGAAGAGTTCGAGGCGGTATTCTTGAACGTTATGCTCTCGTCCGCCTTTGAGGGCCTAGGAGATGATGACGAGTTTGGCAGCCACGCCACCGACACTTGGCGAGGTATGCAGGTCGAACAATTCGCCAATGCAATTGCGGAAAGCGGCGGCATTGGAATTGCGGACCAAATCTATAGCGAGCTAATACAGCTTCAAGAAAAATCGGGGCAATGAGCAAATCATGACCAAAGCGGCTTCTGAAATACTGGTCAAACTGAGTTCTCTGCTGGAGCATGAAACCAAACTCATCAAAGCTGGAGACCTCACCTCTTCCGCATTATTGCAGAATGAGAAAAACAGTCTGATTGAGGAATTCCAATCAGTTGTGGAAGCTCTGTCAGATGAACAAAAACAAGTAATAGCCGATCAGTTAAAACAAATCAGTGAATTGCTGAACGAAAATATGTCCATGCTTTCGATGGCAAAAGACATAAGTGCGGACATCATCAAACGCGTTGCAGATGTTGTAAACGGGCCGCGGAAAACCAATTCATATGGCGCCAATGGGCTTCGCCCCTCTGGCCCGCTGCCCGCACGACGCGGAATTGCGGTCGACAAAGGTTTTTAAGGCCTGAAAAAGCCTCAAAAAATTGACGGTGAATAGAAGTACTTTTTATGGCGAATTTACCTTCAATTATACTGTTCAAATTGTAACCGGTTTTCCAACAGATTCATAAAACTCCTATTGTAGGTTTCAACGTGACAAAGCGCCGAATGCGTCTTTGCGTCTCTAGAAACCTTGATCCAGGAGGGTCAATCTATGGATATAGCTTCCACATCAGCTGGCGCACCGCCGGCAGTAGCATCGCCTCCCCCCGCGAAAGCGCCTGAAAAGGAGACCACCCAACCAGTAAAAACCGAAGAGCCGCGTGCAAAAGCTGTTCAAGCGGAAACATCTGCCGAACGCATTGCAGATAGAAAAGAAGACAAACCAACTGAAACGATTGCTGAAAGCCAAGCAAAAGCAGAAGATGACTTTGGCCAGTCAGCGACAACTCCAAAAGTCGACCGATTGTTTGAAGTGGAGCCCGAGTCAGAAACGCTTATTTACAAAGCTGTCGATGCCGAAGATGGCGAAGTTGTTCGGCAAGTACCAGAAGATGTCATTCTTAAGCTTCGCGCGACATATAATGACAATACGCCTTTACTTGAGGTTGAGCCTGGCACGCCTCGAGATCCAATCGATCGAATTGCTTAAATTATCACCAAATTCTGCAGTCGCTACCTTTCGGTAGATAGTGCCTGCAGTAATTGAAGAAGCGTGACAATCGTCGATTGATCAGCAACGCCATCAACTTTTTCTGGTCTAAAGTGTCGCTGAAAGGCTGTAACAACTGCACTCGTTTGCCGGCAATATGTACCACTTTGCGGGCAACCGTATCCATAAAGTGCAAACATTGCCTGCAGTGCAGCTACTGGTTCGCCCTCATCACCCACTTGAAAAAATCGGCCATCCCCTCTTGGAGCTGGTGCAACAAAATGTCCAATCCCCTCTTCGGCAAAACTTGCCCAGGGAAACAGCTCTCCGGGGTCTTCCTTTCGTTCAGGCGCAATATCTGAATGGGCCAACACACGTTCAGTTCTTATTCCGCGCCGCTCCACTATGTCTTTGCAGAGCTCCTTTACTGCCTCAATTTGCGTATCTGGAAATGGCAAGTAGCCATGTTCGTGCCCCGGATTAGCTATCTCGATACCGATCGAATTTGAATTGATATCTTCCAAATCGTGCCATGTACCCAAACCCGCATGCCACGCACGAGCATTTTCAGAAACTAATTGAAGAATACGACCGTCTTGGTGAACATAGTAATGACAGGATACTTGGGATTTTGGGTTTTGAAGCCACGCCAATGCCTGTTCGTCATCAGGCATTCCAGTATAATGCAGAATCAACAAATCAATGGTCGAGCCTTCAGGTCTGGGGCCAAAATTTGGGGACCTGGCAAGTTTTGCGGCATGAAACTCTGGCACATTGAGAGTCAGAACAGTCACGACTTGTGAATCCGTTGTATATGTTCCCAGGCAGTATTTATGGCTGCCATTCTATCATTTGCGATGCTGATAAATTCCGGCGGCACACCACGTGCAATCATACGGTCCGGGTGAAACTCAGACACTTTCTTGCGATAGCATTTTTTAATTTCATCCAAACTCAATTCAGAGGCTACACCGAGGATTCGGTATGGATCTCCCTCACCCTGATCGGTGTGTCTTAACTCAATGGCTTCATATGCATCGCTATCAAATCCAAAAATCTCGGAAACTCGGATTAAGAACGCTTGTTCTCTTTCGTGAATAACTCCATCGGCTTTTGCAATATGAAATAGGCCATCAAGAATGTCTTCCAGCGTTTGCATATCTTCATCGTAAAGTCGAGCGATTCGTTCAGCGTAAGCTTCGAAGCCTGCGATATCCTGCTTAGCTAGATTGAAGAGTCTGGCAACATTGGTTTGTTCGGCTTGTGGAATTTCGAATAAGTCGCGAAACGCATATATTTCATCCGTTGTCACGATGCCGTCTGCTTTGGCCATTTTTGCAGACAATGCAATCATGGCAATGGAAAACGCAGCCTGCCGGCGCGCTTTCGGATCGGACAGGCCTGTGATAGCCTTGGTAATACGATCAAGAAAGGCACCTCCCGCCTCTCGACCGCTTTCCATCCACTCTTGCAGTGTTCTAAAAATACTCATACCCACGGTTTAGAGTATTTTTCCTCAAACGAAAACGGCATTCCTATGTCTCTCAACAGCTCTGCTGACAGAATCAGCCTGGGCCTTTTTTTAGGTTTCCTTGGTGTGGTCATGTTTGGAGGCACCCTCCCTTTCACACGCTTGGCAGTATCTGAGTTAAGCCCTTGGTTTGTAACCTTTGGCCGCGCGAGCGTTGCAGGTGTTCTTGCGCTGATAATACTTTTAGCTCTGCGCAAAAGACCAATCGTGAAAGCCAATTTTTTTCGATTGGGAATGTCCGCCATTTGCCTTGTCATTGCATTCCCAGTGTTTATGGGAATCGCTATGCAGACTGTACCATCTTCCCATGGAGGTGTTGTGTTAGGACTTATGCCACTTGCCACAGCCGTATTCGCGACCATATTTGCCGGGGAGAAAGCCACATTCACCTTTTGGATTTGGAGTGCAGTTGGCGCCGCATTAGTTGTTGCGTTTGCACTACAAGATGGCGGGACGTCTTTTGGGTTAGGTGACATCTGGTTGGCAATCGGCGGTCTAATGGCCTCCCTTGGCTATGCATTCTCGGGTGTGTTATCGCGCACAATGCCAGGTTGGGAAGTGATCAGCAGGGGACTTGTGATGAGTTTGCCCGTTACATTGACCGGCGCTTTTCTAACATTTCCAGATGCACCGCAACAAATATCATACACTGCATGGATAGGTTTCATCTACGTTGCTTTTATATCCATGTTCTTGGGTTTTGTTGCCTGGAATGCTGGCATGGCGTTGGGCGGAGTTACGCGAGTGGGACAATTGCAGCTCCTACAAACATTCGTCACACTAATCATTGCAGCCTTGCTGTTAGGTGAACCCCTGTCACTAATCACATGGATCTATGCAGCGTTGATTTTGGCTACAGTTTTGCTTGGGCAACGGGCACGTGTTTCAAGACAATAGACTCCGAGTCAATCTACAAATCTCAAAGCGAAAACATTGCAAGCTTGCCGCTCTTTTGGCAAACACCTAGTCGATACTCGAAGTGAAAGTACAAGAGGCAGTTATGGTTGAGCAAGTAACCGGAAAATGGGATTTTTGGATCGACCGTGGGGGCACATTTACGGACATTGTAGGTCGCCAACCTGACGGCATGCTGCGCGCCCATAAACTGCTCTCGGAAAATCCAGGGCATTATCAAGATGCAGCGGTTCAAGGGATTCGTGATCTACTGGGCTTGGAAAAAAACTCTACGATCCCAGTTGGTGTTATCGATACTGTGAAAATGGGCACAACGGTTGCTACCAACGCACTTCTGGAGCGCAAAGGTGAACGCACCCTGCTGGTTATCACGAAAGGGTTCCGAGACGCTCTGGAAATTGGGTACCAAGCTAGGCCCGATATCTTTGCGAAAGAAATCATCAAACCGGAGCTCCTGTATGAAGAAGTCATTGAGGTTGACGAACGTGTAACAGCTGATGGAAACGTAGAAGCCTCTCCTGACCGCGAAACAGTTCACACCGACCTTCAAGCTGCTTACGATCAAGGCATTCGCTCAATCGCAATTGTCTTTATGCACTCTTGGAAGTCACCAGAACACGAAAAAACCGTGGCAACAATCGCGTCTGAAATTGGCTTTCCTCAAATATCAATCAGTCACGAAATCTCACCTTTGATGAAACTTGTCGGACGTGGTGACACCACTGTTGTAGATGCCTATCTTTCGCCAATTTTGCGTCGGTACGTGGAACAGGTTGCTGGAGAACTAAACGTTGAAAACAGCGACACTCGCCTCATGTTCATGCAATCGTCCGGCGGATTAACGGCAGCAGATTTGTTCCAAGGCAAGGATGCAATTCTTTCAGGACCAGCCGGCGGCGTGGTTGGTGCCGTGGAGACATCGGCTCTAGCAGGACATCACAAAGTAATCGGCTTCGACATGGGTGGCACGTCCACTGATGTGTCGCACTATGATGGACATCTTGAACGGGCTTTTGAAACAGAAGTAGCCGGCGTACGTATGCGTGCGCCGATGATGATGATCCATACAGTTGCGGCAGGTGGCGGATCGATATTGCATTTCGATAAAGGGCGATTCCAGGTCGGACCAGATAGCGCTGGCGCAAATCCAGGACCCGCATGTTACCGGCGCGGCGGTCCTCTGACTGTCACAGATGCAAATGTGATGTTAGGTAAACTACGCCCAGAATTCTTTCCGGCAATTTTCGGGCCCAACGGCAACGAACCCTTAGATGTTAGCAGCGTTCGCAGCAAGTTCGAAGCGCTTGCATCTGAGATTGGCGATGAACGATCTGCCGAAGAAATTGCCGAGGGCTTTTTACAAATCGCTGTTGAAAACATGGCAAACGCCATTAAGAAAATATCAGTTCAACGCGGGTATGACGTATCAGACTACGCTCTTACGTGTTTCGGCGGTGCCGGCGGTCAACACGCATGCGCCATTGCTGATACTCTGGGAATGGAAACTGTCATTGTACATCCGTTTTCCGGCATCTTGTCAGCCTACGGAATGGGCCTTGCTGACATTCGTGCAAATCGCAATAAAACCATTGCTTTAGAGTTAAATTCCGAATCTGAAGCAGAACTTGAAGCAGTGCAGAAATCTCTTCAAATTGATGCGCTAAGAGAACTTACCTCCCAAGGCATTGGCACGGCCGAAACGACCATCAATAACTTTGCGCACATTCGGTATGATGGGACAGACAGCACAATTCCCGTAGCCCTTGCACCCACAGAAATTATGCGAGCTGCGTTTGAATCTGCGCATAAGAAGCAATTTGGATTTGTCTTCGAAAACAAAAACCTTGTTGTCGAATCTCTTGAAGTCGAAGGGATTGGCGGCGGCGCGAAGTTGGCCGAACCAGACGTTCCCGCAACTAAATTTGATGCAATGACATCTGGCGCAATTGAAATCTTTACAGGCGGGTCAAACAAGACATCACAGATTTTCAAACGTGATGGTTTGGAACACGGACACCAGATTGGTGGACCTGCTCTCGTTATCGAGCCTCATCAAACTATCGTGGTGGAACCAGGTTGGTCGGCCAAGATCAACAGTAAAAACCATGTCATTCTGACGCGCACCGAAAAACTGGAACGTGGTTACGCAATCGGCACTGAAGCATCTGGTGGCGGTGCGGACCCAGTGTTGTTGGAAATTTTCAATAACCTGTTTATGTCAATCGCTGAGCAAATGGGTGTCACGCTGCAAAACACATCCTATTCAGTGAACATAAAAGAGCGCTTGGACTTCTCTTGCGCAGTGTTCTCGGGTGACGGCAGTCTCATTGCGAATGCGCCACATATGCCCGTACATTTGGGATCGATGGATCGCTCTGTTGAGACTGTTATTCGGTTGAATGAAGGTGCTATCAATCCGGGCGATGTTTTCGCTTTGAACGCTCCTTACAACGGTGGAACGCACTTACCTGACATTACTGTTTGCACTCCTGTTTTCGATGAAACGCAGAGTTTCATTCGCTTCTGGGTAGCCAGTCGTGGGCATCATGCAGATGTTGGCGGATCGGCTCCCGGCTCAATGACACCGTTGGCAACTAACGTCGATGAAGAAGGCGTTTTGTTCGACAATTTCAAATTGGTTGATCAAGGCTCGTTCCAAGAAGAAGCGCTGATCGAATTGATGACTGATCATCCGTATCCAGTTCGGAACTTGGTCCAGAATGTTGCAGATTTAAAAGCGCAGATCGCAGCGAATGAAAAAGGCGTCCAAGAACTTGCACGCATGGTGGAGCAATTCACATTGCCGGTTGTCAAAGCCTACATGCAACATGTTCAGGACAATGCCGAAGAAAGCGTACGCCGCGTAATTGAAGTTTTAAAGGACTCCAGTTTTGAATACCCGACTGATCAAGGTGCTATCATAAAGGTCAAAATTACAGTCGATCGAGAACTGCGCGAAGCAACGGTTGATTTTACCGGTACGAGCCCAGTTCAGAACACGAATTTTAATGCGCCTGAGCCCGTAACAAGAGCGGCAGTATTGTATTGTTTTCGCGTTATGGTCGATGGCGACATACCGATGAATGCGGGTTGTCTTAAGCCGATCAACATTATCATTCCAGACGATTGCATGCTGCGGCCAAGCTACCCAGCGGCCGTTGTTGCAGGGAATGTCGAGACCAGCCAACATGTTACCAACGCGTTATTCGGCGCACTCGGCGTAATAGCTGCCTCGCAAGGCTCGATGAATAATCTGACCTTTGGCAACGATACCTACCAGTATTATGAAACCATTTGCTCCGGCTCTCCAGCTGGAGATGGCTTTAGCGGAACGTCTGGTGTGCATGTCCATATGACGAATTCACGACTGACTGACCCTGAAATTCTGGAATTCCGATTTCCAGTTCTTTTGGAAGATTTTCACATTCGCAAAGGGTCCGGTGGCAAAGGGAAGTGGAGCGCCGGGGATGGCACTAAGAGAACAATCCGTTTCTTGCAGGAAATGGATTGCGCAATCTTATCATCCCACAGAACATTGCCTCCGCATGGCCTTGCGGGTGGAAACTGTGGCGAAGTTGGAACGACCTATGTCCGCAGAAGTGATGGGCAAAAAGAGATGTTAAAAGGATGCGCTCAAACCATTTTGAAAGCAGGCGAAGCAGTAACCGTTGTAACGCCCACTGCCGGCGGTTTTGGAACTCCGGAAGAGTAATCTACGTTTTCATGCATCAAAACAGGATGGCTCCCTTAACAAGGAGCAGTCCTGCTTGCGTAAATTTGACAACAAATTCACAGAGATATCAACATCGAACTTGCGCAATTTTTGGGATTACGCTAAAGATATAAAGATATTGTTATATCTAAAACGGATCGATAATGCTGGAACCTAAAGAGATAGGTCTAGACCAACTGGTAGAAGCGCTTCGCGGAGCTGGCGAAACGACTCGCATGCGTTTACTCGCCCTTTTGCGAAGAGGTGACTTGACGGTTAAGGACCTCACACAAATTCTCGGCCAATCTCAACCACGGGTTTCCCGACACCTCAAACTGCTGGTTGAGGCAGAACTAATTGAAAGGTTTCCAGAAGGTTCTTGGGTTTACTACAGGCTTTCAACAAGCCCGGTAGGCAGGACAACAGAATCATTGCTCGAACAACTGAATCCAACAGACAGCACATTACAGCGCGATCAGGAACGCCTGGCGGAAGTGAAATCAAGAAACGCCGAGGCGGCTGCGCGCTACTTTGCACAAAGCGCTGAGGACTGGGACGAAATTCGCAGTCACCATATCTCTGAAGCGGCTGTTGAAAGTGCACTATTGGAACTAATCGGTGAAAAACCTTTCAACAATCTACTGGATGTTGGTACCGGCACTGGACGCATGCTCCAACTGCTTCAAGATCACTACGCAGATGGTGTCGGCATTGATTCCAGCCTTGAAATGCTTGCGGTTGCGCGTGCAAATCTAGATTCCAGCAAAACGTCCAATGCGCAGGTTCGTTTCGGAGACATTTTTAATCTTCCCGTAACCCGCAACACATTTGATGTTGCTGTTGTCCACCAAGTTCTCCACTTTTTGGACGACCCTGCTCGCGCAATTCGTGAAACTGCTCAGGCTTTAAGACCAGGTGGTAGACTCTTAATCGTAGATTTTGCCCCACACGAGCTCGAGTTCTTGCGCAATGACCATGCCCACAGACGTCTTGGGTTTGATCAAGGTCTAATGTCCCAATGGATTGAAGAGGCAGGACTTGATCTTCTATCAACAACCAATCTTGCCCCCGAAACCCCACGCGACAGTGCACTCACTGTAAACATCTGGCTTGCACAAGATCCTCGTATCTTAGTGTCTGATGGCGGCTTTATCGACACTCCTCTCTCAAAAACGGAAACAGTCTGATGTCAATTATTTCAAATCTCCGAGCACACCAGAAGCGCACCAAGCGTATTTCCTTCGAGTTTTTCCCTCCAAAGTCCGATGCGGGTGAAAAACAGGTATGGTCGGCAATAAATCGGCTTAGCCTGTTTGGGCCCTCCTTCGTATCCGTGACTTATGGTGCTGGCGGAAGCACTCGCGAACGCACTCACCGTACCGTTGCAGAGCTTGCAAAGAACACAACAATGCGACCTGCTGCACATCTAACGTGCGTGGATGCCTCAAAGGATGAGGTCAATGCAGTTGTCGACGGTTATGCGGCGGCCGGTGTTAAACACATTGTTGCCTTACGCGGTGACGCCCAAAACGGTGAGAGCGTATTTACGCCGCACCCAGAGGGATACCAGAACGCAGCAGAATTGGTCGAAGGTATTTCTAACCGTGGAAATTTTGAAATTTCTGTCGCCGCGTATCCAGAACGCCACCCCGATAGTCCAAGCTGGGATCACGAGCTGGACAATTTGAAACGAAAAGTCGATGCGGGAGCCAGCCGCGCCATCACCCAATTTTTCTTTGAGAATGATCTGTTTGAAGAGTTTGTTGAGCGCGCACGTTCTTCTGGAATTTCCATTCCTATTATTCCAGGTCTATTGCCAGTTTACAAATTTGCGCAAACACGTTCATTCGCCAAACGGTGCGGTGCAGATGTACCACATTGGCTGGAGCTAGCCTTCAACGGACTTGACGAAGACTTGGATACACAAAGATTGGTCTCAACCGCAATCTTGGCGGAGCAAGTCTTTGACCTTGCAGAACGAGGCTTTGAAGATGTTCACTTTTACACACTCAACCGTTCTGAGATTGTTTTCGCTGTTTGCCATTTGATGGGCTTGGGCCCTGAACTCCAGGCTGTCGAAACAGACATTCAAGCCGCATAAAACACAATTTCCATGTAAAAATTGACCCCGGTAATTTTTTGTTCGATATTGGTGAACAGTAAGTCTTCATAGGTTTACTTTCTACCGCTGGGTTTCGGCGGTAGAGGTTTTGAACACGTAATTATTTTTTGGGGCGCTAACATGATTGTTGGCTTAATCCAGTCTGATTTTTCTTCAAAAGGCTGGAACGGTTTAGATTTCGAGTATGCTGATTTTTTGGCGCAACAACTCACACGTGCATCAAGTAGTGCCATTGTTGAGTTGGATTTTGACAAACAGCTGGAAGCAGCAACTATACTAAAAAAACACCAACCCAAAGACAAAGAATTCAAGCGGCGAGATAACACTGAAACTCGTGGAGAATTGCTTTTCCGATCACAAATATGGGAAATCTATACTTCTGATGCGCTGGTTCTTGATATCAAATTGCATTGCGAAAAAGATCTGGAAAAATTAGTGCAGTGGGCCGGTGCAGTGTGCTCTTTGAATAAGTTCGCTGTAAACTCCCAGTCGTGCCCATGTAGCTTCCTAAACTATACCAAACAAGTCTACGCTGTCATCACAGTTGGGGAAGGTTGTAGGGAGCAATTTCAGTTCTCAATAAAAGCCATCCTCAAACGCATTGGCCTAATCCGCACGACATTCTTTTTTAGAACTTTTCAACCAATGACGCGGGCTTCAGAAATTCCCGCACCGCTCTCACCACAAGAAATTTTCTATTAAAGTAAAGTCACTTACGGGTGGGAGTATACGGATGAATTCGACTTTTTAGTCTAACAAACTCAACTGTTCAGAAAAAGCCAACAGTGTGTTGTTAAAAACGTCCCTTAAGTAGCAAGATACATTGCCTATTTCCCTTTCATCGTAATTTAACGATAAGAGGAATTCATATGGAAAATACAATCTTGAAAATCAATGCGTCAGCTCGTCATGAAGGTTCATCCAGTCGTAAACTAGTTGAGCAGCTGACTGATGGATTGAAAGAGTTAAATTCTGCACATGTTATCGAAAGAGATATTTCGGTAGGAATACCAATTATTGACGAGAATTGGATATCTGCGGGGCAGACTCAAAAAGCAGATCGCACTTCAACAGATATTGCGGCTCTTGCAACATCTGAAAAACTGATATCTGAGTTGCGCCTCGCAGACACATTGGTGATCGGCGTGCCCATATATAATTTTGGAGTACCTGCGAGTCTGAAAGCTTGGATTGATCAGGTTTGCCGCGCTGGAGAGACATTTTCATATTCGGAAGATGGCCCTATCGGACTATTGGAAGGCAAAACAGCATACGTCGTTGTTACCTCAGGTGGAGTTGAAAGTGGATCCGCAATCGACTTTGCAACAAACTACATGAAGCATGTATTGGGCTTCATAGGTATTTCTGATGTTCACGTGGTCAAAGCTGATCAACTACAGCTCACTGGTGATATAAAAATGGCCGAGGCCAGCGACAGAATTTCACTACTAACAGCCGCCTAATGAAAAAGGCCGGGAAATTTCCCGGCCTTTCTAAACTCAGACTATAGACCACAAATCCAGTAGTGATCCAATACGGAGCGACTATTGTTGCCTAGACGGCACCCACCACAATAGCCCCGATAAACAAAAACGCAGCACATAGAAGAGCAAAATTCGTCGCTCTTAAAGCATTCAATTTTATCATATCACTTACCTCCGCTTTCAATGCGAATGTAAAGTGTTTGCTATGTCACATAACTTTCAAAGAAAAAAATGTGCTGCACTGCAGAAGACCTTCACTACAATTGTATCTTTTACTCTCTAGTGCTCTGCAGTTCTTAGTGTTTTTGGTTAACGACATTAATTCCAAGGTCTTATACAAGACCTTGGAATTGTATTAAGGTTGCGTTAAAGGCGTTCCGAAAGCCTTTGGGAAAATGAAAGTAGTTCATCATCTTCACCAAAGCGGCCAACCAATTGAACACCAACAGGTAAGCTTTCTGAGTTCTGATAAGCTGGCAGATTGATGCATGGGACACCCATAAGCGTTAGAAAACGATTGAAGGTTGACGTGCCTGTACTCCGTAGTGTTTTGGGAGCAGCGCTTGGAGCAGAAGGTGTCAAAATAACATCGACATCTGCTTGTATCTTCGCAAAGGCAATACGCGCATCTGCTGCGGTGTTTAAAGCAGTCAGGTAGTCATCGCGGGAAATACGCAAGCCAGCCTGGAGGGTTTCCATGAGCAATGGACTTATTAGCTCGCTATGCATGTCCATCTCCCAAGCATTTGCTCGGCAGCATTCATAGTCCTGAATTGTTTGATGCGCTTCGTAGGCATCGTTGAATATATTTGGCCAATCAATTTCTACCAGCGTGTCCCCCTTTGAAGCCCATGTATCAGCGGCTGTTTGCACAGCTTCTTGCACGTCATCAGAGGCTTCATTCCAAAGGTTTGTCTTTGCAATCCCAATTGTCGCTTGTTTTACACCGGCTTTGCGCACAGCGGGTGTCTGCATCAATGTTGACCATAAAAACTGTGTATCGGGAACGCTAGGTGCAAACGTTCCAAGCGTATCCAAGGTCCAAGAAAATACTTTCGTACCGACTGTCGGAAGCGAGCCAAAACTCGGTTTGAAACCTACAACACCGCAATAGGATGCAGGTCGAATAATTGATCCACCGGTTTGGGTTCCTGTTGAAAAAGCCAGCATACCCGCAGCGACGGCAGCTGCAGAACCTGATGAGGAACCACCAGGTGTGTGCCCTGAATTATGAGGGTTAGATGTCACGTTTGGTGTAAGAAAAGCAAACTCGGTTGTGACCGTCTTGTGAACTACTTGCCCACCAGCACGCTTTACCAGGCGAACAATTGCAGCATCAGCTCGTGGCTGATTCGCTTTATAGATTGGCGAACCATGTTGCGTCGGCATATCAGCGGTATCGATAATGTCCTTCATACCGACGGGAATGCCACCCAAAGGCAACATAGCGAAGTTATCCGCTCCCAAAGCTTCCTTTTTCGCGGTAAAAGCCTTGATATCATGGTCTTTTTCCGCAATAGCTTGCACGCCTTTGGCGATCAGATTGTCAATAATCGATGGCCTTGTGGTAACATCACTTTCGCCAAATTTTGATGCGACCAGTGAATTTGATAAATTGGGCTGAAATCTCTTAATCATTGAGGCCGCCATTTCTTTTTTCTAAGGGTATGACACTAAAAAGACGCCTTTTCGCCGCAAATGCAAGCAAGAGAAGGTACAAAGACGCTAGGCTTAAGAGATGTATCGATCAGGTAATACAATAAAATCACAGTGGCTGATAATAATGATGGTAGCCGCCATGGCGACTGCAACCGCCACGTTGATTTTACCGACCGAAGTTGCCGCACAAAAAGCTCCTGAGAGTAAAAACTCTGTCGTCAACATTTTCAATCGGTTCAAGAAAGATGTGCGCAATGCACGCGGCATTCAGCGGACCAAAAAACCTGAAGCCCAGCAAACTTCAGCATCCTCGGCAATTGCCCGTTCCAACAAGCCTGTGCCTGTTCCTCGCAACCGGCCAATCTTGGTAGCTAGAGCTAGATCACTTGAAGTTCAACCATCACGCCCGTCACCTGGTAGGGGCGTGATGGACAAATTAACGGCAATGGCTTTTCAACAAGTCCGCCCCAAAGAGCCACTTTCTGGAGGCCGCCAAGTAGAGCCAAGTAAAAAAATTGCACCGGCTCCTAGACGTGCTCAATCCAAAAATCGCGTTTTGGCTGCCGCAGCATTGAAACCAGTGTTACCATCGAAAAATAATAGACAGAGGAGAGGCGCACCCCTCATTTTGGCAAAGGTTTCTCCTGCAGCGTTACGCAGTTCTTGTCCAAAACGCCAACTCATAGGACTAGCTGGCATACGCGCGCCAAACGAAGTCAAACTGTCACCTCAAGCTAATGTCCAGCGCGAGGTTGGATTGGCGACCGCTGACTGGATGAGAAATATCGTTCAACCCGCAGCCAAAAAGTATCTTGGAAGCGAAGTTGTGAAACTGCGAGTCGCAGCGTCCTTTGCATGCAGGACACGCAACGGCATTAAGGGCGCGAAGCTATCTGAACACGGCTACGGCAACGCAATCGATATCAGCATTTTCACATTCGCCAATGGCAAGCAAGTTAGCGTTGCCAAAGGCTGGAAAGGAAGACGTAGCGAACGTCTTTTCCTAAGAGAGATCAATGACGGTGCATGCGAACATTTCACAACCGTCCTTGGCCCACGTGCAGACAAATTCCACCAAGATCATTTCCATATGGACCTTGCCCGCCACGGTAAATCTGGCACACGCAAAGTTTGCAAGTAGAAACCTTAACAAAAAGCTTTTCGAGATTACGGATCAGGCTCGGAATCAACCCCGATTTTGACTGATTTTTTGAGCAGCAGTACGTCCTCATCATAGTATGGTTGGCAGGGATGCAAAAGAACAGGCCGACTGTCCACCCGATCGTATCCAGAATTTTCATAGAGTTTCACTGCTCCCTGATTTTGCGAAAATACTTGAATGCTAATACAATCAGTACCAAGTCGCGAAGCTTTTCTTGGAGCGGCCTGTAATAATTTGCGGCCAATACCATGGCCTCTTACACCTGGAAAAACCGCCAATGCATTAATATAGAATGTCCCCACAGATTGGTATTCTAACTCGATAAACGGTTGGAACACCTCTGGAAGATCGCCAATTGAATCAATATCGACCTGCTGAGGCTCAGGGACAATATATCCGAGCATCATACCGGCAACTTGCCCATCTAATTCAGCAACAATGGAATTCTTATAAGAAAAACCACCACACTCCCGAGAGGCTCTGGAAATACCTACTTCTAAAGCTGTCTGCCCTGGGGCCGCCATGGAACGCCACAACCAGTCTGGAATTCCTTCGCCAGCGATATCGATCAACCGAGCAAGGCTAGGTGCATCATTCGACGTTGCCTCGCGAATTTCAATTTTGCTTGAGCGTACCAACCCATTGCTCACAATACTGAATATCTCCATTTGATTATCCTAAATGGGTGTTTTGATTTGTTTTCTGTACTCCTATACGGTTGGCAACGTACAAATGGGTTCAAGCTGCTAGAAGCAATATCCACATCGTTAGTTTTCGCATTGGCAACGAGTTCTAGGGCGCGCACAAACTACTAATTTGAACCTTTAGGCATTCTATGATTCCGGGCATTGTAATTCTTGCACTAGGTTACGTGCTGAGCCAGTTCTACCGAACGTTTCTAGCGGTTCTGTCGGGTGATCTTGGGACGGACCTGGGGGTTACCCCCTCAGATTTATCAATCGCATCGGGTACTTGGTTCATTGTGTTTGCCCTTGCTCAATTTCCTGTAGGTGTAGGGCTGGATAAATTTGGCCCCCGGCGCATGACCGCGGCACTGTTCTCATTTGGTGCGGCAGGTGGAGCCCTATTTTTATCATTTGCCACCTCCCCCATGCACTTGATTATTGCCATGGGTTTCATTGGTATTGGTTGCTCGCCAGTTTTAATGGCGCCATTGTTCATTTTTGCAAAATCGTTCGCGCCAGCGAAATTCGGGCTATTGTCAGCTTGGTTTGTCGCATTCGGTACATTTGGAAATGTGGCCGGCGCTAAACCCTTGGCAATTCTCGCAGAAATTTACGGCTGGCGAGATGTGATGCTTGGGCTTTCAATCATCACACTTTTTGTGGGTGGCGGAATATATTTGCTGGTTCGTGATCCAAAGTCTGATCAGGACGGTAACACAGCAACAGGATTCAATTCTTTCCTAACGCTGCTGAAGTTGAAAAATTTGTGGCCAATTATTCCACTGATGGCTGTTGCTTATGCCATACCCGCTGGTTTGCGAGGCTACTGGGCAGCGCCCTACATTTCAGAGGTCTTCGGCTCTGATACGGCTACTATAGGAACTGTAACCTTATGGATGGCGTTGGCGATGATTGCTGGGAGCCTCGCCTATGGTCCATTGGACAACAAAGTTTCGTCTCGCAAGCGCCTAATACTGATAGGAAATGCGATTGTTATTGCTTCGGTTATTTTCTTGGCAGCCCAGCCAAATGCCGGACTTAGCGTTGCAACCGCCATGCTAATTATCTGCTGCCTGGCTGGCATGAATCAACCTGTTTTAATGGCACATGCCCGTCAGTTTTTCCCGCCCCACTTGGTTGGGCGTGGAATTACGTTGATGAATTTTTTCTCGATTGGCGGCGTCGGAGTTTTGCAATGGAGCACTGCAGGCCTGATTAGCGATGAAGCCATCCAGACTTCGCCAATAGACGCATTCCAAACCTTATTTGGTTTTTATGTGTTAGCTTTAGGTGCGGCTGTACTAGTGTACTTGGCCGCCCGAGAGCGACCAAATACAACTTAGCTATCGAGTGAACGGTTTGTATTTAATGCGACGTGGGTTTTCCACCGCATCAGCACCAAGCCGACGTCTCTTGTCTTCTTCATAATCTGCATAGTTACCTTCGAACCATTCAACATGGCTCTCGCCTTCAAAGGCAAGGATGTGTGTGGCCAGACGGTCGAGGAACATCCTGTCGTGGGAAATAACCACAGCACATCCAGCAAAATCTTCAAGTGCATCTTCAAGCGCACCTAGCGTTTCGGTATCCAAATCATTGGTTGGCTCATCGAGCAGTAAGACATTTGAGCCAGATTTGAGCATTTTCGCCAAGTGCACGCGGTTGCGCTGCCCACCTGACAAATTGCCAACCTTTTGCTGTTGATCACCGCCTTTGAAATTGAACGCCCCGACATAGGCACGGCTGTTCATTTCGTGCTTTCCAAGTTTGATGATTTCATCACCGTTTGAAATCTCTTCCCAAACATTTTTGTTCGCATCAAGCGTGTCACGAGACTGATCAACATAGCCAAGCTTCACAGTGTCACCCAACCGAACTGTACCGCTGTCAGGAGCCTCCTGATTTGTCAGCATTCTGAAAAGAGTCGTTTTACCGGCACCATTGGGGCCGATGATACCAACAATGCCCCCTGGCGGCAGCTTGAATGAAAGATTATCGATCAAAAGGCGTTCCCCATACCCCTTGGAAACACCGTCTATTTCGATAACTACTTGTCCAAGACGCTCGCCAGGCGGGATCAAAATTTGTGCCTGACCCGGCTTACGCGCTTCGCTGCGCTCAACCAATTCATCATAGGCTTTGATACGCGCTTTGGATTTGGTTTGCCGCGCCTTCGGGCTGGAAGCAATCCACTCACGCTCGCGTTCCAAAGCGCGCTGGCGTGATTCTTCTTCACGACCTTCCTGTTTTAAACGTTTGGACTTGGTATCAAGGTACGCAGAATAATTGCCCTCATAGGGAATGCCACTGCCGCGATCCAACTCAAGAATCCAACCCGTAACGTTGTCGAGAAAGTAGCGATCATGGGTAATAATCAGAACCGAGCCCTTAAATGCCACAAGATGCTTTTCCAGCCACGCTACCGTTTCTGCATCCAAATGGTTGGTTGGTTCATCGAGCAAGAGTAAATCTGGCTCAGATAGAAGCAGCTTACAAAGAGCAACACGGCGGCGTTCACCACCAGATAGGTTTTCAACACTTGCATCGCCAGGAGGGCAACGAAGCGCTTCCATTGCCATTTCTACTTTACTATCGAGATCCCAAAGGTCTTGAGAGTCTATGATATCCTGAAGCTTTGCGCCTTCATCAGCGGTTTCATCAGAATAATTCATCATCAATTCGTTGTAACGATCGATGATAGCCTGCTTTTCAGCAACGCCCACCATGACATTACCAAGGACATCCATATTTGGATCAAGCTTGGGCTCTTGTGGCAGATAACCAATTTTTGCGCCGTCAGCGGACCAAGCCTCCCCGGTGTAATCCGTATCAAGACCGGCCATGATCCGTAACAAGGTAGATTTACCGGCGCCGTTGGGGCCAAGAACACCGATCTTTGCATCTGGGTAAAAGGACAAATGGATATTGTCCAGCACCTTCTTGCCACCAGAATAGGTCTTCGAAAGACCACTCATATGATAAATAAATTGCCGCGCCATTAGGCTGCTACCTCTTTGATTCCGCTATTTGGATGACTGCGCGTCTTCTAAGCTAAGAACTTGCGCCAGACAATGCGTGTAGCGGATTTTGGCTACGTTGTCGTGGCCGTACAGGTATTAGAACCAACGATAACCCTATAGCCTACGCGCTTGCTGGCTATTGCTCTCAGAACCTTGGCGCAAAACTTAAGATATATCGCCTCCTGTGCACTTCATACTGTTTGGAGTTCAGCGGTTGGAAAGTTGGCAAGGCATGAGACGGCGCTGACAGAGTAGTAATTTGCACGTTTGGCACATCGCTACGCACTAATTGAAATAGCGCTTAGCGTTTTTGCATCGTCGGTGTGAAGTCATCCGTTCGCACAGCTAGAGCGCATATCAGCTACAAAATCATTTCTACCAAGTAGATAAATACAAGCCGTAGTTAGAACCCGCTGATACTAATTGTTTCAGCGGGTTCCTTCCAATCAAACGATCAATGACTCTCAGCCACGCGTCATGTTTTACATTTTTGGCAGAATGACAGCATCAATCACGTGAATAACGCCATTGGATGCTTCAATGTCCGCAGTCACGACATTTGCAGTATCGACCATCACGCCGTCAGTTGCGTTCACGTCGACTTCTGAACCTTCAACAGTCTTGACCATCATCTGTTTGCCCGCAATATCTGCTGACATGATTTTTCCGGGCAGGACATGATACGTAAGGACTGCAATAAGCTCGTCTTTATTTTCAGGCTTCAACAGATCAGCGACGGTGCCTTCAGGAAGAGCCGCGAAAGCCTCGTCCGTTGGGGCGAACACAGTAAATGGACCTTCGCTTTTTAGCGTATCAACAAGGTCTGCGGCGGTTACTGCGGCTACAAGTGTATTAAAAGTTCCGGCTTCAACAGCCGTATCTACAATATCTTTGCTGTGTCCAGCCGCGTTTACGGATGCACTGAATGCAATTGCAAACAGTCCGCCGAGTATAGTTTTGAACAGTGTCATGTGATGTGCTCCCTTGAGCAAAAATGGTTTGGGGACATCAAGCGCTTGATATAACTGTTACGCCTCTCAATCTGATTCAGTTCAGTTTTCTATCATTAAGAATTGTTTAGTTTGCAATTCATGCGATAAATGACGTTGTGTCAGTCTGAAAGGCGGAACGTCAACGAGGCCCAAAGACTACTCCAGACAGGCTTTCGACCAACAACATCTTCATTGTAATCCGCAGGGTCAGCTTCTTCCATATGCACTGCGCTCACCAAGAATAATCCTTTACCAACAAGAGAAATTTCGACTTGGCCTTGCGCGTCGCTTCTAGCCAAACGTCGTTCAGATTTATCACCCTTAGTTTGTTGAAATGTTGCTATCTGGATATCAGGAAGTGGCTGTCCGTTGCGCAACAGTGTCACTGTAATGGATTCTGTTTTGGGCTTAAAAGGGGACTGCGCAGCGACAAGCTCTATTGGCAAGCCAACTGACTGATCTTGCAAATCCTCACCTTGGGAAAAATTTCCAACCTGCACCAAGCTTTTTGCATACCTAGTGTAGGCTTCTTTAAATTTGGTCGCGGGTAAACCGCGTTTTTTGTGCGCATCAAGAACCCAATCCAAACCTTCGTATTCAAGAAACCCTTGAAACTTCTTCTCTTCAGTATAGGTCAGCATTTCTCCCCTAGACTGGTAAGCAATGACATAAAGCCCATTCTTAGCTGCGGTCATATTGAGCGCTGGATTGTCCCCCAGTCTGCTCTCTACAGGCGCTGTCTCTTTGCCAACAGTATATGTGAAACGCTCAAAGCGTTGAGGGAGATAAGAATAACTGCTGCCCTTCAAATCCTGACCAACGTTCAACCGTGCTGCAATGTTGCCGCCAACCTCAATTTGGGACGATACTGGCTCAATCCAAAACTCATGAGCATCTGCTGCAACACATGCAGAAAGAAACATACCAGCGCCACAAAAAAACCTTGTCAAAGGTTTGCAGATGGCAACATTAAACAACAAAGGCATTGAGTTTCTCCGAGAGTAATTATGAAACATAGTCAACAAGCATCTGTCCAAAATCTCCATTCTCCATACAAAGAAAAACCAAACTCCGGGAATTCGCTTATGTTCCTGGTAATGTCGGCATTGATGATTTTCTTTGCAGGCCCCAGCCGTGGACACGAAATTCAACCGGCTATTGCAGATTTACTCTTTTCTGAAGATGGGTCCAGTTACGAATTGGACATAGCACTAAACTTGGAAGCAGTTTTGGCTGGAATTGGTACAGAGCACGACGATACTGACAACTCGCCCAAAGCAAATGAGTACAATGCATTGCGCTCCCTTTCCCCATCTGAGTTAGAAGAAAGAGTATTATCCGGCACAAATATTTTGCTGGATCAAATTTCTCTATTTGCAGGAGAGTTGCCACTTACTAAGACTATCAGCAAGATCACAATATCCGATGTGCCTGATCTATCTATAGCAAGGCCATCAAGATTGATCTTAACTGGTGAGCTACCCAATGGTGCAGAAACTTTAATTTTTTCATGGGCACCTGAGTTTGGCGCAATTGTGCTGCGTGGCCCATTGAGCGAAAGTGGCGAAGGTTACTCTGGCTACTTGCAAGATGGCGCAAGAAGCGACCCAATTTCTATAAAGGGCCCTACAAAACAAAGCGTATGGCATATAATCGCTGACTATGTTGTTATTGGGTTTGAGCACATCATCCCCAAGGGTCTCGATCACATCCTTTTCGTCGTAGGGCTGTTTCTATTGAGCACAAAGCTCGCTCCCCTGCTCTGGCAAATAACAAGCTTTACACTAGCGCACACAATTACACTTGCCCTTGGCATGTTGGGTCTTGTAACAATACCAGCTTATATCGTGGAACCCCTTATAGCAGCTTCCATTGTTTATATCTGTGTTGAAAATCTATTTATGGATCACCTAAGTCGTTGGCGCCCTATTGTGATATTTGCGTTTGGACTGCTCCATGGTCTTGGGTTTGCCAGTGTTTTAACGGAAGTGGGTCTGTCTCAAAACCATTTCATAGCCGGTCTCATCGCATTTAATGTTGGTGTGGAGTTTGGGCAGCTGAGCGTAATTCTCTTGTGTTTCTTAGCCGTAGGCTTCTGGTTCCGCTCGAAAAGCTGGTATCGCCCCGCAGTAATTTTACCGGGCTCAATCATAATTGCAGCGATAGGCGCATATTGGTTCCTAGAGCGCACGGTTCTTGCGTGAAAGCGCAAAAAGTGTTCCCGGATTCTTTTCATGCACCCTACTGGACAATCAAAAATTTCGGGCGCTTGATGCCGTAAATTGATCTTACCGCTTTGGCTCACAAATGCCTTTGAATCTCATTCCTCTTTTGGTTGCTGCTGGGATACTACTTGCCGGAAACGGTCTGCAGGGAACGCTCATCACCCTTCGAGGAACTGCCGAAGGGTTTTCGCCGCTTGATATTGGCCTCATCGGTGCTGGCTATTCCACAGGCTTTTTGCTGGCATGTATTTACGCGCCACGTCTCCTACAATCCGTCGGCCACATAAGAACATTCGCTGCATTGGCCGCACTTTCGGCCGTATGCACACTACTCATGGTAATGATTATCGATGATTGGATATGGGTTGCGTTCCGATTTATCATGGGTTTTTGTTTCTCTGGCCTCTTCACAACCATTGAAAGCTGGATCAACTCAAAAGCTGAAAAACAAAACAGAGCGAGGGTGCTGTCGTTTTATCGCATTATTGATCTAGTCGCTGTGACCAGCAGCCAGTTCCTCATTCCTGCATTTGGCGTAATGAGTTTCGCGATATTTTCCGTCGCCGCCATGCTTTACTGCATGTCGCTTGTCCCAATTTCACTTTCAGACAAATCAAGCCCCAGGCCACCTGAAAACTTCAAATTTGATCTCAAAGCCATTTGGAGCATTTCGCCTCTAGCATGCTTCGGGTGTTTTACAATTGGCCTCACAAACTCGGCATTCAGAATGGTGGGACCGCTCTATGCGCAAGATATTGGCTTCGATGAAACTGGCATAGCTCTATTCATGAGCACTGGCATCGCTGGTGGCATTTTGCTGCAATATCCGCTTGGGTGGCTTTCTGACAGGTACAATCGGCGCATCTCGCTTATGATCGCCACCAGTGGAGCGATCGCTGCAGGTGTTACATTATCGGCTTTGGGAAGCATTTCGCAAACGGCTAGCATGATTGGCATTTTCGCTTTTGGTGCTTTTGCCATGCCGCTTTATGCTCTTTCCGCCGCCCATGCCAACGATCAGGCCAAGGACGACCAATATGTTCTGGTAGCTGCTGGCCTGATGTTTTTCTTTTCCGCAGGAGCTATTGGCGGCCCGTTCTTTGCGGCACTTTTCGCTGAAGAATTCGGCGCTCCAGCCATGTTCATCTACACAAGCTTGGTACATGGAATGCTTATCGTATTTACAATTCTTCGTTCTATCCGCCGTCCAGGATTGGCACCACGCTCGGACAGGCGCTTTGTTGCACTCATCCGAACCTCGCCCCAATTTCTCAGGCTTGCAACTAAAGACAGTCACATCAAAGATCAGAACAAAGAGTAATCGTTATTCCGCAGGTTCCATTTCTTCTTCCGAGCGTGGACGAAATACCGGTTGCATTTCGCCGAGCATCTCTTCACTCAGATGACACATTATTTGATGCCCTCGCAGGTTTTCATTTTCCATAGATAAAGTGCGCAATGGAGGCGTCTCGACATTACAGAGGCCTTCAATTTTATACTGACAGCGCGTGGAGAATGGGCACCCCTTTGGTGGATTAAGAGCCGAAGGCAATTCTCCCTCAAGAACAATTTTACGCTTCTCAATGGATGTATCAGCAATAGGCACTGCGGAAAGCAGGGCCTCCGTGTAAGGGTGATATGGCGGTGAGAAAACCTCTTCTGTTTTCCCTTGTTCCATAATTTGTCCAAGATACATCACAACAATTCGGTCCGCCAGATAACGCACAACAGACAAATCATGACTGATGAAAATCAAAGTTGTGCGATGTTCTCGTTGAATATCCATCAGCAACTCAGTCACCGCCGCTTGCACAGAAACGTCCAAAGCCGAAACAGGTTCATCCGCAATTACCATTGATGGATCACCAGCAAACGCTCTAGCGATACCAACACGCTGTTTTTGCCCACCAGATAGCTGGCGCGGACGCCGCTTAGCGAAATCACGAGGTAGCTTTACAATATCAAGCAGCTCGAGGACGCGCGCATCAATTTTATCTTGACCGGTCTCAACACCAAACTTCTTGATCACCCGTCCAATTTGCGAGCCGACTGTGTGGCTGGGATTCAGTGTGTCAAAAGGGTTTTGGAACACCATTTGTAGGTTTGAAATAGTGTCTGCATCCCGATCATGAACATTTAATTCACCAAGTTCAACATCGCCAAACTGAACACGACCCGCTGTGGCATCTTCCAAACCCATGAGAACCTTCGCGAACGTCGATTTACCGCAACCGGACTCTCCAACAATCGCCACTGTTTCGGCTTCGCGGGCATGAAAGTTGATGCCCTCATTCGCCTTAACAGTCTTGGTTTCTCCTCCGAAGACAAACATGCCTCCCCGTTCCACTTCATAGTGTTTTTGAAGATCATGAATATCGAGAACAATCTCACCTGGAACGATTACTTCGCGAACAACCTTTGCCGGTTTATCCGTAAGCCAGTCAATTTCGCGAAATTTCACGCACCGCGCAAAATGATTTGCTTCTGTTGCAATCTCTTCAAGTGCTACCAATCCCTGATCACATCGTCCAGCTTCAAAGTAATCACAGCGTGGTCCAAAATAACAGCCCGTCGGCCGTTCGTGCGGTAAAGGCAATTGCCCCCGAATTGGAACCAGCGGCTTACTCTTTTTATCTGCGCCCGGCAATGGAATGGAGTTGAAAAGTCCACGGGTATAGGGATGACGCATTTCATCAAACACATCGTCAATTTCACCAATTTCAACGGCTTGACCAGAATACATGACCGTAATGCGATCACACGTTTCTAGGATCAGTCCCAAATTATGGGAAATGAAAATAAGTGACGTACCAAACTCTTCGGCGATGTCGCGGATCAATTCCACGATGCCCGCCTCAACGGTCACATCCAGCGCGGTTGTCGGCTCATCCAACAACAACAATTTTGGTCGCGACAGCAGCGCCATTGCAATAACAACGCGCTGTTGTTGCCCGCCGGAAATCTGATGCGGATATGCATTCATGATCCTTGGTGGATCTGGCAACTTCACCCTTTCCAACATTTGCAATGCTTTGGCTTTGGCATCCGTTTCATTCAATCCATCATGAAACATCGGCACTTCAGCCAGTTGATCTGCTATTTTCATGGAAGGGTTCAACGAAGCCATAGGCTCCTGGTAGACCATAGCAATTTGAGAGCCACGAATTTTGCGTAACTCCTCCACGCTCATTGCAGTCATATCCCGGCCATTAAAAAGAATTTCACCGCTCTTTATGTAACCGTTCTTACCCATGTATTGCATGATAGCGAGCGCAACTGTGGACTTGCCGCAACCAGACTCCCCAACTATGCCATGGGCTTCGTTTGGCATTAGCTTCAGATTGAAGTTAATAACGGCAGGAATTTCTCCAGCGCGTGTTGTGTATGAAATGCATAGGTCCTTGCATTCTAGGACGGGTGTTTCCTCACTCATGGTGCTCTCCTGTCCCACAATCAGTCTTTAAGGCTAATTTCGCGCAGACCATCGGCCAGCAGATTAAAACCAAGTATCAACGAAGAAACCGCCAAGGCAGGTACCAACAACATGTAAGAGAATTTCCAGAGCATTGCGACACGAGCAGATTCCCGGATCATAAGCCCCCAATCCGGATCAGGAGGCTGTAAACCAAGCCCAAGGAATGTAAGGGTGGTAATTGCTACTGTTGTGTACCCAAGGCGCAGGCATGCATCCACAATCAATGGTCCGCGAACATTTGGAAGTAACTCCACTATCATTATGTACAACGGATGTTCGCCCCTCGTTTGGGCAGCATACACATAGTCGCGCGTTTTGATATCAAGTGCCAATCCTCGCACGATACGCATAATCGCAGGCGCTGATGCAAAAGTCACAGCGATAATTATGTTGAAACCTGAAGGCCCAAGATAATTAAGAATGACGATGAAAAGCACCATAACAGGGAACGACAAAAATACATTACCGACGAAGGAGATCGCTTCATCCCACCAGCCTGCCAAATAGCCAGCAATAAGACCAAACAGCGTACCCACCAGATAAGCAACCGCGGTCGCTGTGACACCCCAAATCAACACGCGTTGGCAGCCCCAGATCATTCGCGAAAGTAAGTCACGACCTTTGAAGTCTGAACCTAAAAGGAAAAACGTGTCTTTCTTTTCTGAGAACGGCGCCGCAAAAGGGGCAATGGGTTTGTTGGGATCAAGCAACGGTAAGTAAGGCGCTGAAACAGCTACGAAAAGCCAGAAAAAGACAAGGGTAAGCCCAATGATAGCAACAGTGGATTCCCGGAATGCCCAAAGGCAAATTATGTAAAGTGCGACAGTCGCCGGAATGGCCGGAAGAAGCACCAAATCACTCAAACCAAACATGACATAGAGCGTCAGCGGTATCCACATAAGCGCAAATAGGAGCAGCATAGGCCTCGGTTTGGCAAGGCGTTCCAAGAGCGGTAGTTGCGGAGTGTTTATATCGATTGCTGCCATGATACTCTCCTACCCAAACCTAATTCGAGGATTGAGGAACGTGTAGCCGATATCAGAAATGATCTGCGACAAAACAGCCACTAATACAGCAACAAGAGTACAGGCCTGAACCACCTCAACATCTGGGAAGAGCGCGGCTTCTAGCAACAGTTTACCAAAGCCATCATATTCAAAAAACACCTCTACAACGACCACCCCAGAGAGAAGCCAGTTGAGTTGCAAGACGATAATCGTGAAGGGTGCAATAAGAGCATTGCGAAGCGCATGCTTCATAATTACGCGCCGATAAGGCAATCCTTTGAGGATTGCAGTTCGAATGTATTGTGAAGTCATAACTTCCGCCATAGACGCGCGTGTCATGCGAGCCACATAACCAAAGTCATAAATGACAAGTGTCAAAACTGGCAGCACCAAGGCACGCCAGTCGAAACCAGAAATCATTGCAGACTTTGCAGGCACTAAACCAAGGCCAAGAGCAAGGAAAACAGTCAGCAAAATAGCAGTCGCGATTTCCGGTATGCTCGTAAAAAACACCGATATGAACGAAACTGACCGATCTTGTATCGAACCCTCTTTCATTCCGGCCAATACGCCTAGAATTAAGGATATGGGTATCATCAAAGCGAATACCCAAAATGCAAGAATCCCGGTGTTTTTGAGTTTATCCCAAAGAAGTGGACCTACTTCGCGGTTTTTCTCAAATGAAAACCCTAAATCGCCTTGCAGGACTGACCCAACCCAATTGGCATAGCGCTCGTAAAACGGAACATTTAGGCCCTTTTTCTCAAGCCAAGATTCGTAACTTGCATCGGTCAGCGCAGAAACAGCAAACCCGCCAAGCTCTTGAACCGCAAGTCTTTTCTTAAATTCGGGAGTGTCAAAAATCACAAATAAGATGAAAGAAGCCGTGAGCATGATGAGAACCATCTGCAAAACACGTTTCAGTAATAGATTGGCCATGATGCCCTCGGATTGTGCCCGGATCGGTCAGCGTCAGATGACCAAAATATCGCTCATTTTAAGAAGCGATTTAGAATTGCTTAGAACGTAAAAGGCCGCGAGTTAGACTCGCGGCCTTTTAAAACTATTAGGCTTTCCAAACTTTATTAAAGAGGTGGAATTGTGTGGGATGCAATTCCAAACCTTTCACGCTTGCATTTGCAATGGAATACAATGGACGGAACATCGGGATACAAGCCACAGCTTCATCTTGCATGATTTTCTGAACCAGCTCCATTTTTGCACGGCGTTCATCCACATCGATGGTGGCTTCTGCCGCGTCCAGAGCTGCATCAAACTCAGCGTTTGCAAAGTTACTTTCATTCCACGGAACACCAGTACGATAACCCAGTGATAATACCATGGTTCCCAGTGGGCGGTGTGTCCAAGAGGTGGCACCGAATGGTGTTTTCGTCCAAATTTCCCAGTATTTTGATGCTGGAATAACGTTGAGCTTCAGATCAATACCCGCATCCTTAACCTGGTCGCGAATTGCCTCAACGACTGTCTGGTGCCAAGGCCCATCCAAATTGCCAACTTCAATGGTCATTTCAATGCCATCTTCGTAGCCAGCTTCCGCCAGAAGTGCTTTCGCTCCTTCGACATCACGCTTCAATGCTGGAAGTTGAAAGTGTTCCGGATGGATTGGAGCAACATGATAGTTTGCTCCCACATCGCCTCCTTCAGGATAAACGAGTGGTTTGATGGTTGCATTGTCAACTGACATCATGAATGCGCGCCGAACACGCACATCATCATATGGAGCTTCATTTACATGCATACGCAGCACAAGAGTTTGGCCGGTTTGTGCAGATAGAATATTTCCATCAATTGCCTTGGCAAATTCAAGTTGCTCAATACCAAACTCGTAAATTGTATCCACATCACCGCCTGCAAAAGCAGTCAGCGAGTTTTCATCTGAGAAATTGTAGTAGTGAATTTCGTCCAGATAAACTTTACCACCCCAATAGTCGTGGTCAGCTTTACGCTTAAGGATACACTTCTCACCAACGACCAATTCGACTAGCTCGAATGCACCGGTACCCATTGGATTGTCTGAGAATGGCGCTGTAAAGCTCGGGTGAACGATCGAGGCGGGATAGTTTGAAAGGTCTTCTGGAACAGAAAGAACCGGCTTTGATAAATTCATGCGAATGGTGTGCGAATCCAGCACTTCGACAGCGCCATCATTCATTTTCTTTTTGCCGTCAACCTCACTCACCATTGCTGAAAATGTAGACAGGCCGATGTTAGAGGACCCGAGATCTGCATCCATCCAACGTTCAAAGTTGAACCTTATATGATCAGCTACGAGCTCGTCGCCATTGTGCCATTTGACACCCTTGCGAATCTTGAAGGTCCAAGTCTTCAAGTCCTCAGATGCTTCCCAGCTTTCCGACAACATTGGGCGCGTGATATTATCTACGCCAGACAGCGTCAGAAATTCCAATACATGACGGGTTTGGTTTGACACTTCTGTCCAGGAATACGTCGCAGGATCATCCATTTTCTGGATTTCCATCGCAACTTTCAAAATCCCACCAGATTTCGCATTTGGATCGTCCGCACCAAATGGCAGTCCGCCGTGACCAGCTGCTTCGGCAGGTTGTGGTAGACCAACCATTGCGTAGGCGGCACCAGCGGTCATACCAAGAATTGTTGCGACACGCAGAAACTCACGACGGTCCATGCGACCATCTTCCATCATCTGATGCGCTTCAGTTATTTTTGGATGCAGTTTTTCGTTGTTCATAACTTCCCCTCTGGAAAACTAGTAGGATGTGATTGTTATAGTGCGGCACGCGTGCGCCGAAAGTTTACAGTATTAAATAGTTCCAAGCAGGAAGCCTATCCTTGTTTGTGGCAATTCGACCATTCAGGTTGGGTAAAAGCCTAGCGCTTGTCGACCGTGGTTCATCAAACCGATCGTGCGTCTCAATATTCATTACTTGGGCAATCACCCACGCCCTTGTCAACAGCCAGAACTGAGCTTGTTTCATCTAAACACAGCAGCCCACAATCGCCATTGCACCCGTAACCCCATTTATTTGGGCTCTTCTTCCCATAAGACATCTATAAAAATTGCGACATCTTGCAGCACTTTTTGTCGCTTTTTATAAAACTTTGACGATGATTTTTAGAAGAAGCAAAAAAATGAATTGTACCGCATTGATGCTAAAAATCAGAGCGTTTGCACGGATATAGGCATATTTACCGGCGTGATAACTTGCACATTGGAATACAGTGTCGCCTCAATGGAAATGTTGGGTTTGTGAAACTCTAGCAATTTTGAAAATGCAAAACGGATATCTTGTTTCAATTCATGAACAATAACCGCCTCAAGCTTTCTCTCCAACAACAGCTCAACATTTTCTTCATCAAGATCATGGCCGATAACGATTGGTAATGGCAACAACCGATCATTGAACGCAGAAATTATAGCCCGGTTCCCACCACTCGAAGAGTAAATACCAGCGATTTTTATCCCGTCGTCCAACAAGCGCCGGACTTGCTGATAAGTGCCTTTATTCAATCCATATCCACCGCTAATATGTCTACAGGTAAGGCCAGAGCCTTCTTTAATCACTGCTTGTTGAAAGCTTCGTATGCGTTCATCTTCTCCGCGGAAATCATCGTGGCTAGAAATCGCTAAAACAACGCCAGCCTCCCTGTTTAAAAATTTCGACATTAAATAAGCGGCTGTTTGGCCTGCTTGAACATTGTCCATTCCCGCATAAGCAATCCGGTCACTACCTGGCATATCGGTAACAAGTGTTGCACACGGAATGTTTCGTTTCAAAATCTCTGCGATACTGACGCGAACCTCCGGTAGATCTCTTGCCTTCAGCAAAATACCCTTCGTCCCTCCATGCGAAATGCGTTTCAATCTCGCAACCAATTCTACGTCATTCCAGGCTTCCCTCATATGAAATCGAGGACGAAATACTGTAGGCAAAAAACCAGAGGCTCCATCCTCAACGGCGGACCGCACCACTTGTGCAAACCGATCAGGTGCCTCCACCACAACATCTATTAGAAACCGCTCTCCGGGCAGGTTTAGGCTGTTTTGCAAACGCTCAAGTTCTGCAACTGCGCGCAAAACGCGCTGTTTGGTCTGATATTTCACATTTGGTCGGTGATTCAAAACACGATCAACTGTTGCTGCACTAACACCAGCCTGTAACGCGACCTCCTTCACCAAAAACCTGTGCGAGCCCATTATTCGTTATTTCCTATTGATGGTTTTTTGATGGTTTTGAACTCCAGACATCTGCAACATTTCTCCTAATATGTAAACAATTGGCAAGGGAGGACTTTATGAACATGTTCCAAAATCAAGACTCGAAAGCGGACCAGGCAACTTGGTATTCCAAAGAGTCCGCTAACTTGGATGAATTTACTCAGCTACTGAAAGAAACAACGACAGCTGCGGATGTGCCTTATGCAATCCGTATCGAAAAAAACATCCCAATTTACAAGGCGGACAGCGTTCGAGACATTTGTTTGACAGCCGAGGGTCGGCGCTCAATACTCTCCGAATTTGGCAAAATTTTTCTATCAGGCGCAGGTGCAATCGTTATCACTGGCGCCTACCAAGACACATCTGTCATCGACACCGCGTCGAAGCACTTTGAAAACATTATCGCAAAGGAACGCGAGACAGGATCTGGAGGAGATCACTTCGCAAAACCGGGCGCAAATGACCGGATTTGGAATTCTTTCCAAAAGCTCTGTGAGGAAGACCCAACCTGCTTTGCGCATTACTTTTGCAACGACATGATCGCGCTGGCCAGTGAAGCTTGGTTAGGACCCAACTACCGCATGACATCGCAGGTCAATCAAGTGCGTCCAGGAGGCGAGGCTCAACAGGCCCACCGAGACTACCATCTCGGTTTCATGCCTGGAGACAGTGCAGCAAAATACCCGCCACACATTCATGATCTCTCGGCAGCTTTAACCTTGCAAGGCGGCATTGCTCATTGCGATATGTCGTTGGAAAGCGGTCCAACAAAATTGTTGCCATTCTCACAGAAATACCGCGCTGGGTACGTGGCTTATACCCGACCAGATTTCCAGCAAGAATTTGAAAAGCGTCATGTTCAACTGCCAATGGACAAAGGTGACCTATTATTTTTTAACCCTGCACTCTTTCATGCGGCGGGCGCCAACAAGACCAAAGATTTCGAGCGCTTGGTCAACTTACTCCAAGTGTCATCAACGTTTGGCGTTCCAATTGAAACAATTGACCATATGAAGATTTGCAAGGCGGTTTATCCCGCATTGAAAAAAGCAAAATCTGACGAAACACTGACGCAAAATGAACTGGAAAACATTGTAACTTGTGCAGCAGATACATATGCATTTCCTACTAGTTTGGACAATGATCCGCCCATTGGCGGACTGGCACCAAGAACTCAAAAAGATATAACTTTAGAAGCTTTGGAAGCTGGTTGGTCAATCGAGGAATATACAAGCGCACTAAACGCACAAAACAGTCGGCGCAATACCTAAAAATCAATTTGTTATTTGAAAAAAACGACATCAATTTCATCCACTGAAATTGATGTCGTTTCGCAAATTTCTTGTTACGGGGAAACTATCGAAATCCTTAACCTTTGTGATGGGTTGTTTGCAGGCCATAGACTGGCGTTGGAATGCCTTCCATTCGAGCCTTTAGCTGTAGAGATAGGAATTGTGAATAATGGCGCGATTGGTGCAAATTGCCACCGTGGAACCAAAGTGCATCCTGCTGCGTTGGCTTCCACATGTTGCGCAATTCTCCTTCCCATGGACCAGGGTCTTGTGGTGTATCTGAGCCAAGGCCCCAGCACCTACCAACTTTATCTGCAACGTCCTGACTAATTATTTCAGCGGCCCATCCGCTCATAGAGCCATAGCCCGTAGCATAGATGATCAAATCCGCCTCAAGTTTTGTCCCGTCAGTTAGTAACAGACCATCTTCGACAATTTTTTCAACCTGACCGTGAGCAAGCTTTATTTCTCCGTCAATCACCAACTGGCTAGCCCCAATGTCGATATAGTACCCAGAGCCACGACGCAGGTACTTCACGAATAGTCCGGAGTCATCAACTCCCCAGTCATGCTGGAAACCTGCTCGTTCAAGGCCATCGTAAAATTCGGAATCTTGCTCTCTTATCGCGGCATAAACTGGCCTTTGAAGCTCAGGGACAAGTGCATACGGCAAGGAAGCAAATGTCAAATCCGCCTTTTGCGTAGTCATTCCATCTGCGACTGCTTTTTCGGAATAAAGAGGCCCCAAGCTATGTTCCATAAGCGATTCAGATTGCACGATATGGGTGGACGAGCGCTGGATCATGGTTACATCAACATCGTTTTCCCAAAGCGCTGCGCAGATATCATGTGCCGAATTGTTCGATCCGACTACAAGCGCCTTCTTACCTTTGTAAGCGTCTGGACCAGGATGGTGTGCCGAGTGATGTTGATCGCCTTTGAACGTATCCATACCCGGAAATTGCGGGGTTCTGGGTCTACCAGACATACCTGTTGCAAGTACGAGTTGTTTTGGCCTTAGAACAACATCACTACCGTCTCGTTCAACCACTATCGTCCACTCTTTGCTGCCTTCATCAAAAGACGCAGACTTGCAAGTCGATTTTGACCAATAATTCAACTCCATAACCTTGGTGTACATTTCCAGCCAGTCACCAATCTTATCCTTTGGTGAGAATATTGGCCAATTTGGTGGAAACGGCAAATATGGAAGGTGATCGTACCAAACAGGGTCGTGCAAACACAACGACTTGTAGCGTTTGCGCCAACTATCCCCAGGCTTGTCGTTTTTCTCAATGATAATGGTTGGAACACCAAGCTGGCGCAGACGCGCACCAAGGGCAATTCCCCCCTGTCCACCACCAATGATTACTGTATAGGGTTGAGTGACGTACCCAAGTTCATCCCTCTCTTTTTCCAAATCTTCCTTCCAAGTAGAGCGATTTTTTCCAGCACCGTGTTTTGCGCCATGCGGACGCTCGTATCCCAAGGTCTCCTCGTGCCCCTTGAGCTCTACCATCGAGGTCAACAGCGTCCAGATTTTACCTTCCTTCAAACGAACCAGACCGTATCCACGTGCAACAGACGTTTCAAACTCGATCCACGACGAGATAACATCATCCTCTTGGGTCACCGGCTCATTGGCTGCAATCTGCCAGTTGCTTGGTTTGACACTGCTCAGTTGTGCCTTAAGCATATCAACAATGGCGGCTTTGCCTTCCATCGTTTTGATGTTCCAAGTAAACGAGACAAGGTCACGCCAATAACAATCATCCAAAAAACACTCGACGGCATTGTCAACGTCGCCCGCAGACAACGCGTCATCCAGTTGATTTAGAATCTTAATAACTTTGGTGTTTTCAGTTGTATCAAGCATGTCTTTTCCTCCAAGAACCAGTGTCGTTTTTCTCAAACTAAATCACAAATCTCGAGAGCTGGATGCCGGCGAAACACCGGCGATATCATGCAACAACAAAAGCATCGCTGTGCAATCCTGCTCTGACCTCCCCCAAGGTTCGGCTAACGCAAACAACTGCTGTGCCACGGCACCAAGGTTTACAGGTGCCCCAACAGACTTTGCTAATTCCAGCGCCAACGATATGTCCTTTAGGCCCAACCGAAGCGGAAAGTCAGGAGTTATATCACCCTTGAGTACCTTATTCGGAAAATTGACGTTGATTTGTCCCCGACCTGCTACAGTACTTTGTATGACATGCACCGTTTTCTCAATGTCCAAGTCAAGTCTACCGGCCAGGGAAAGGGCCTCAGCTGTCATGACCATGCCAACCATGCTCATGTAATTGTTCACAAGCTTTGTTTTTATACCGCTACCAAGTGGACCGGCATGAACAACTTCATTGGCCAATACGTTCAATATTGAGCTTGCGTCAGCAATGTCATCCGCGGCCCCGCCAGCCATAACCAAAAGAGTCCCGTTGGAGGCATCCAACGGTGTTCGCCCAACAGGCGCATCAATCATGCGCAATCCAAAATTGGCAAGAGCCTCGCCAACAAAGGCACAGGCCGTTGCATCACCGGTGCTCATTTCGATAACCATCGCACCAGAGGGCAATTGCCGGGCGGCTCCATCAGGGCCAAAAAGGACCTCTTTCACATGTGCCGTTTCTGGCAACATGGTGATCAAAAAATCGACACCCTGTGCAACATCAGATGGCGATGTGCCTATACGGCAGTTTTGTATATTTTCAAACGGTTGAGTTGCAGATTGTACAACATCAAATACGCATAATTGGTGCCCAGCCTTGGCCAATCGAAGCGCCATTGGCGCGCCCATTATACCAAGACCAATGAACCCGATTTTCATCTAGTCTTTTCCATTATTGCGGTTGGAAGTTGACAGAATGGCCTGCGCTTCATGACATCAAACTCGCAGTCCATCCAAATCCTTAAGATAGATCGCGCCAAGATCGTCAACAATGCTACTCGCGCCAGAAAAATCTTCGTTCCTAGTGTAAGATGACTTAGTTACAATACACCGAATGCCTGCCCCCAGAGCGGCAGTCATCCCAATGTGGCTATCTTCAACTACGACGCACTTCATTGAATCAAGGTTTAGCTTTTCAAGAGCTAGTTGATACACTGCTGGATCAGGCTTTTTCGCTGCAACGACATCTCCAGCAAAAACTGTAATGTGCTTAGACCGATCTGGCCCAAGCAACACATCTACTACGCTTTGCACTGCCCGTTCATTTGAAGTTGAACAGACCGCCAAAGTTACTCCGGCTGCAATTGCTTCATCCACAACTCGGTCAATTCCTGGACGCAATGGCAATTCACCCTCAAGGATCAGATCCATAAACAAATCTGTCTTTGCCTTATGTAACCCTTTGATAAATTCATCTCGGTCGGCCACAGGCACTGGCCACTCCGTTTCCTCAAAATGTCGACGCATCCGTTCTTTTCCACCGGCAGTATGCAACAACTCACCATACCGCTCGACAGACCAGTTTTCTGCCAATCCCTTATTTGCAAAGGCCTTGTTAAACGCAACGCGGTGCCCGTCACGTTCAGTGTCCACCAACACGCCATCGCAATCAAAAATAAGTGCTTGCATCAACTTATCCCTGCCCACGCCGCTGCATCAGTGCCGTGCCCCTGAGAGCCGAACATGCTGATCATTTGTTTCACCCCAGATTTCATCAAATCGTACTGAGAATTAATGAATGGAATGGGTTCACCTAAATTTGGCTTTTCCGTTTTCAAACTCACAAAGCCCTCAATAAATTGAAGTTTATGCATGGTTGAAATATTTACTTTCGCACAACCTGAGCTGATGCACCGCGTAAACTGATCTTCAGCCAGGCCAGTTCCACCATGTAGTGCAATTGGAATGTCAACAGCTTCAGTGATTTCTTCCAACCTGTCATACGCGATTTTAGGTTCGCCTACATACACGCCGTGGGCTGTACCAATGGCAGGTGCAAAGACTGCAAGTTCGGGGAACTCTTGGCAAAATTCGATGCATTCATCCACAACAGCTAGAATAGCGTCGTCTTCAGCAACAAATTTATCGTCTTCTGTTCCACCAATTGCGCCGATTTCGGCTTCAAGCCCTACACCGGCACTTGTCGCCAGATCGTAAGCTAACTTGGTTTGGCGCATATTTTCCTGAAATGGGAGGGCGGATCCATCAAACATCACAGAAGTCCAGCCAGCATCAATACAACTCTGGATCACATCCAAATCTTTGCAGTGATCCAAATGCAAAGCGACTGGAACATCCACACTGTCAGACAATGTTTTGACCCAATCAGCTATGGGCTGGAACCCCCACAAATTAATGGTTTTAACTGATAGCTGAATGATAACCGGAGCATTCAGTTCTTGCGCACCATCTACAACGGCACGGCCACTGTTATAGTCAATCATGTTAAATGCTGCGACGCCGTATCTGGCAGCCTTGGCCTTTTTTAACATGGGTTTCATATGGGCAATTGGCATTATAGTCTCCATCAAGCACACAGCTCTCCCATTCACCGGATGTCAATGCTTAGTTCCTTAAGAACCAAGCTCCCCGGAGAGATGGTTGAGAATGTAAATTTGGTGTGGTCCAGCAATATAGTAGCTGGACCACCGCCGAATTAGATTAGGGTTTCTTGTGCATGCGCCGGGTTGAACAACCGCATCCCACCGTTCGCCTTTGCTTCATTGTCATAATCAGTGCCATTTGGCGCCGAGACAATTTCCAGCTGCAAGCCCCATGGAGCCATGAAATAACACCATGTAAGTCCAATATTCGGGCCTTCTTCATAGGCCGTTGGCTCACCAAGAACGACAACATCATTCGCTTTCAAAAAGGCAATGGCCGCGTCCATGTCATCAACATAGAAGGCAAAGTGGTGGCCACCAATATCGCTGTTCTTAGGTGGTGTTTTGTTCTGGTCGGGAGATGTGTATTCGAAAATCTCCAGATTGGTTCCATTCCCTATACGCATATAGCGAAATTCTTTAATGACAGAACGTGGATGTACGCGCAGATGTTCTGCCATCCAGTCGCTGTCATCTACCCTGAAATCGGTCGCAGCTGTATAAAGCGTTTTGCCCCCGAGGATTTTCTCGAAGAAATCACAGGCCTCGTCGATATCAGGCACAGTAAACCCGATATGTTCCATTCCGCGCATTCCTGGCATCGCCATAGTATTCTCCCTTCGTTTATTGACTTAAACTCAATTCTAATCGTTTAGGCAGTTAGAAATACTTGGCCGAAAAATCGGCAAGTTTCTGATATTGCCCCCCAGCAGCAATAGCCTCGTATATACCGCGGTAAATCTCGTGTTGTTCGCCATACAATTCTGACAACCTAGTATTCGGAGTAAATTCCGCTTCAATTTCAACCATCTGGTCTACAGCTTCGTCGATACTGTTGAAGTTTCCTGATCCGAAAGCGCCTAAAATCGCTGCTCCCAATACTGTACACTCGCGTTCTGTGGTAACACGCGTAGGCATTCCGATGATGTCCGTCATGATCTGCACGAAACCTGCACTTTTGGTGCCACCACCGGTCAAACGTAGTTCGGTAACACCGCCCTCGATATCCGACTGAAACGCATCAACCACCATCCTCATTTCGTTCGCACAGCCTTCTAATAAAGCGCGGATCATGTCATGGCGGGAATGGTACAATCCTATTCCGAGGAATGCCCCGCGTGATGCAGCATCATAATATGGTGTTACCTGGCTGCTTAGGAACGAATGAAACAATAGTCCGTTCGCACCAGGAGGTGATGCGGTTGCGCCATCTACCATCAATGCAAATGGACTACGGCCTAGAGCGTTACCCGCTTCGACTTCGCGGCGGCCCATATTATCCCGCCACCATTTTAGACAGGCGCCCAAGCTAAAGGCTGCACCTTCGACATCCCAAGCACCAGGAACGCCATGGCCACCCCACCAAAGATTGTTGCCTTTGATACGATCGAGCGAGTCAAGATGGCCTACCATCACACCAGCTGTCCCAACCGTGAACTCCGCCATGCCTTGTTTAATGACGCCCGCACCAATAGCAGCGCATTGTTGATCGCCTGCACCACGACAAAGACTAACACCTTCCGGAATACCAGTCAGCTTAGCAGCTTCCTTTGACACTTTGCCTGAGACGCCCGATGGAATTCCGACTTTCGGTAGTTGCGAACGTGTGATCCCACACAGTTCAAGAATTTCGTCACTCCAGTCGAGCTTGGCAATGTCCATCATGCCGTTCAATGTTAAAGAGGCAGGATCGGTGATCCACTCTTCAGCACCTAGTTTATGCAAGAAATATTCTTGGCCATTTGCAAACCATCGCGTCTTCGCAAACAGTGCCGGTTGATTATCTCTAAACCAAGCAATCTTAGCTGCCGACCAAAGAGGGCTCAGCTGCATGCCCGTTAGTTTTTGGTGATCTGCAGGCGAAATATGCTTTTCAAATTCTTGCTGATACTCAGCAGCACGAGAGCAATTCCAAACAATGCTTGCACAAAGCGGTTCTTTACTCTCATCCAACAAGGCGAACGTCCCACGTTGACTGGACAGTCCTACAGATTGATAAGCTTCATCCGGTAGATTGGCAGCCGCAGTTGCTTGTTTAGAAGCATTGCATATCCCTCGCCAAACATCCCCAAGGTTTTGTTCGCTCCAACCAGGATGTGGAGAGGAGCATGGATACTCTTCGTAACCGTGACCGAGTTTTTTGCCCCGTTCATCAAAAATCATGACAGTGCAACCAGTTGTTCCTGCGTCAATCCCAACAAAGGCTTTCACGGGTTTCATTTGGCTTCTCCTCCACAGTCGATTGCAGCGACCCAATCTGTAAGCAGGGTCAAAAATTTAGCTCTATATTCTCGTTCGTCAGCACTCAAACTGTCGAGCAATTGCTCTTTGAGCTCAGGAACATTCTCAGTAAATCCCAGCGATTTTTCAGGTACCAATGCCAGCCTGGTATCCCCTTCGCCAATCCAATTTTCGTTTCCAGAAATTCCCATAGCAATGACATTATCAGGCCATGTCGCGTCGAGTTTCTTGGCACCATCAGAACTTTCCCAGACAACGTAATGGTGGAAGTCCACGACACCACCGACTTTGCAATATTTCTGCAAATCGGCAGGCATTGAGGGATGTGCTGACAATGCTGCTGCAAAATCGCCTTGAACGGTTTCAATATCAGCACTTTGCTTTAGGTGGCGTAACAAGTCCCGCAATAGGATATGTTTGCCGGAGCACGACCCTTCATTTTGTTGCAAAACCTCTTCAGGGCTACGACCGCCACGTGAGCCATATGGCACTCTCCGAACGGCATGAAAAACAGCAATAGGATTTGCTTGGTCGCCCAGCCCATTTTTAGCTAAAAAACCATCCATCTTGCGTGCATATTCACACTCAAAAGGCTTCATTACTGGTCGATTACCTTTCCGTCTTCAGCGTCAAAGTAATACAAATCCTCCGATCGTACCGATAGATAACAATGGTCGCCCACGTTGCCAGCAAAGGCCTTATCCGATTTGGCACGAACACGAGTGTTGTTCACTTCAACTTCGATAAGAAGATCAGCACCCAAAAGCTGACGAGCGAATATTTCGCCTCTAATGGCACCTTCAGTTTCGTTCATTGAGACAGAAGCCTTATCCGGACGAACACCCACCAGAAGATTGGATTTATCTGCCTTCTTCAAACGCGCTGCATTTTTAGCATCAATTGCAAAAGTGTTACCTTTGAATTGCAGTACAAGAGATCCTTCAACCCCTTCGGCGTGCATCTCCATCAGTGACATTTGTGGTTCCCCTACAAATGTAGCCACCCATGAATTTGCTGGATTGTCATAAATTTCCTGAGGTGTGCCAAATTGTTGCAACACACCCTCATTCATCACTGCAATTCGATCGGCCATTGTTAGGGCCTCGAGCTGGTCATGAGTTACATAGATCGTTGTCACACCAAGCTTGTACTGCAAATGCTTTAATTCACTCCGCATCCGAGCTCGTAATTTGGCATCAAGGTGAGCAATCGGCTCATCGAACAAAAACACCTGAGGCTGCCGCACAATTGCACGTCCAATCGCGACCCGTTGTTTTTGACCGCCACTCAGTTCTTGAGGACGCCTTTCTAGCAAGTGGTCGATCTCAAGCAAAACTGCGGCGTCTCTTACTCGCCTGTTTACTTCTTCTGCAGGAATCTTGGCTTGCTTCAATGGATTTGCGATGTTTTCAAAAATCGTCTTATGCGGGTAGAGCGCATAATTCTCGAAAACCATTGCAATATCACGATCCTTAGGAGGAAGTTTGTTGACGACCTTGTCGCCAAATACAATCTCACCAGAACTAATGTGCTCAAGACCAGCAAGCATTCTCAAAGATGTAGATTTGCCACAGCCAGAAGGTCCTAGAAGGGAAACAAATTCGCCATCCTCAATATGCATGTTCAGGTCTTTCACAGCGATTGACTCGCCATAGTCCTTCCAGACATTTTTGAAAGAAACAGCAACCATTTTTTAGTATCCCTTCGTTAACTCTATTCTTTGACTGCGCCCATGGTGAGACCGGCAACCAGGTAGCGTCTCACCAAAAGCCCAAGAGGGATCATGGGACCGGTGGTAACGACACCAGCAGCCATGATTTTTCCCCAGTCGATATTTTGAGGTTGCACAAGTTCCTTGGTCGCAGCGGGCAATGTCTTCGCGCCACCGCTACCTATGATCGTGGCAAAGAGAAAGTCGTTCCAGGCAAAAAGGATACACAATATCACAAAGGCTCCAATTCCTGGAGCTACAAGCGGTAATATCATCAAGAATGCTTGGAATGAGTTTGCCCCATCCACTTTGGCGGCTTCTTCGATTGCGTAAGGCACACCATCAAAAAACCCTTTCAACATCCAAATTGCAAAAGGCAGATTAAAGGTTGTGAACGCTAAAATAAGTCCAGGTAACGTGCCAACTAAATCCACTGAACGGAAGATCGCATACAACGGAACAATAACCGCAACAATCGGAGCCATACGGGTTGAAATGATCCAAAACAGTAGATCTTTTTTGCCTTTGAACTCCGTCCGCGACAGGCTGTATGCACACATAGCTCCCAAAGTGACCGCAATAATTGCAGACCCAATCGACGCTACAAGGCTGTTAACCAGATAGGTCCCAAAATTGTTCTCTGTGAACAGAGCAACATAGTGGGTAACAGTTGGTGTAAAATCAAAGAACACCCCCACACCGAACCAGTCCCCTGCATCGGGAACCGCAAATGCATCGAGCAAATCTTTGAACGAAGCCATCAACATTATGAACAGCGGCAACAGTGCCCAGACCAGATAAACAGCCAGAAAAACTGGGCTAACCCATTTCAGTAGTTTGACTAGGAAACCGGTATCGTAAGAAATGAGTTCGCGAGAAGCCATGCGTCTATCTTTCCTTTTGGACTAAGTGTCTGAGTCGCCGGCAAGGGTTTTCTTCCTTGCGGGGTCTTCAAGAACACGCACCAAGATCATACCAAGGATTATTGTCACTATGAGCAATGTCAAAGCGATGGCTGCACCACGTCCCAACTTGAAGAATTTGAACGAAACGTCGAATAAGTAGACCGGAAGCAACCGTGTGGAATTGCCTGGCCCACCGCCAGTTAGCGCTAAGATAGCATCGATAAAGCGGAAATTATCCATAAAACGCAGCAGAATTGCAATCAACAAAAACGGATAAATATTGGGCAGACTGACGTGGAAGAAATTGCTGATTGCTCCGGCACCGTCCACCATGTTTGCCTCAAGTTGGTCCTGTGGGACGCGCTTGAGTCCTGCTAAAGTGATCAGAGTGATCAAAGGAGTCCACTGCCACACATCGACCAATATAATTCCCCAAAGTGCAGTTTTCGAACTACCTAAAATCGATGCTTCCCCAAGAAATCCAAGGCTTTCGAAGAGCCAATGATACCAACCAAACGTCCCATTATAAAGGTAATAGAATAGAAGACCGGCTACCACTGGGGACACCATCATTGGCATCAAAAACATCGTAATCAGGGGTTTTTCATATTTTGAAGTGTTCAGAACAACGGCGAGCGATACGCCTAACAAAACTTGAATGGAAAGACAGATGGAGCTGTATTTCAGCAGCAGAACCCAACCTTCAATATACTTGCTATCGTTAAACAAGCGCGCGAAATTTTTCACACCTACAAAGATATCCGATGCGGCCCCAAAGCCAACCTTGTGAAAGCTCATATAGATCAGCCACAGGAATGGATAAATAGTAATAGCCGCAAGGAGAATGATGGCCGGCGCCGCAAGGAAGAAATAAAACCGCCTGCTTGGTTTTGCATTGAACGACTTAGGATTCGCGGAAATTGTTGCAAAACCCCAGTCTTGATCAGACATTGCAGGGTGAATTTCGTTTGCGGGACTTTTGGACATCATGTCTCCAAACATCTTCGGTCACTCAATATATTGACGCCCTGCCTGTCGGAAACAGAATGTCTAGCTAACGATATTAAGCTTCTTCAACATTAACCTTTAACTACTCCTCAGCGGGCACAAGGTTTTTACTGCGCCCGCCAAAGGTTTTTTCAATCTAGTGAAGGTTGTCGATAGCATCTTTGATGTTATTGCAGGCCTCTTCAGGCGTGATGTCATTTGACAAACAACGCTGTGTTTCAGCTGCCAGAATATTATGATATTCATTGGCCTCTGGAACCTTTGGCCCCAACACAAAGTGTGGATCTTTAATGCCGTGGTCATAGACCGCATCAAAGGTTAGCGCATTAGGCATTGTTGAAGGACGCTGGCGCGCCTCCGCTACACCTGGCATATCCATTACCGACTTCCGTGTTGGAGTACCGCCCAAACCAGTCAGAACATCAAACTGGAGCTGGCCGGTCGTTGCATATACACAGAACAAGTAAGCCGCACGCTGCACGTCTTCGGATGCATTTCCATTGATACCAATGCCTCCAACGCCACAGTTTGTTCCGTTTACGGCAGGTCCACCATTAAGGATCCAACTAGATTCACCTTTTGGACATGGTGCGTAAGCAGTTTTGCCACCTGATGCGCGTGATGTTTTCTCATCTTCGATTGAAGCTGCAAATTCATGATACTGAACCTGCATTGCAATGTCGCCTGACTGATAAACCGTATTCAGCTCCAAAGTACCGTTTGCAAGGTTATCTGGGTGGCTGACATCAGCCTGTTCTTTGAACTTCTGCATTAGGAGAACAGATTGTGCATCACCCCAGTTTGATGGAGGAGGTGTTTTGCTGCCCAACTTGTCATCAATCTCCCAATCTAGCCAACGTCCATGAGCAAAGAACATACGCTGGACATCTAGTTGAGTTGTCCACGTAAATGAACCTTGGTGCTGAGCATATCCATAAGGTACATCCGCACCACCGGCGCGTTTTTTCTTTAAGAACTCAGCGAAGTCATAAACGTTCTTCCAAGTTGAATCCTCGCCGAATTCCATTCGATAGCCGTATTCTGCTTCGAAGTCTTTGGTGTTGGCTTCGTATATATCTTGGCGATAGAAGGTGCATGCAACTGCGGCATCATATGGCAACGCAATCAAACGATCACGATCATAGAAGCGACCACAAGCATCTAGGAAATTGTCAAACCATACACCATCACCATAACCTTCTGGGTCTTGTGGCAAGGTGTCGTCACCAAGCATTGGGGTCAGATCTGCATAGTAATCCGCGAATGGCGCACCAATCGGTTTATCCTGAACATAGCTAATCGGGAAATCAGAATTTCCGCTCTGGAGATCAATACCAACCTTCTGCTGAACCGACGGCAAGCTATCTGTAATAACTTCAACTTCAATACCAGTTAGCTTAAAGAACTCTTCAATTTTATCTCGAATAGCGAACGAAGGCGGTGTGTTTTCGGACATGAAAACAAGCTTGGAGCCTGAATATTGTTTCCACTTCGCATCTTGCGAAGATGCCGCCTGTACTGGCGTTCTTGTGATAACCGTACTCAACCCGACAACCAACGACCCAACTCCAAGCGCCGCTACTGAGCCGCCGCCTAATTCCAGGAATTTACGCCTGGATACCGTCTTGTAGATTGCATTTTTTGGAACATAGAACATTTGCACTTCTCCCTAACATGTCTGCCGCCGTTTTGTTTTTTCGGCTTAACGTAAATCAAATTTCTTCAATTTGACTTCCCTATCCACTCTCTTCGGAAGTGTTCAGGAGTAAACTATTTTCCATAACTCGATCAAAAGCAAGCTTTTGGTGAAAATTTTTGCCAAAAATACAGAGAATGTCCTTTATCATCTTGAAAAACAGAACTTAATTGGCTTTAAACTAGATGGATTAACGGCGCTCAATTGATTGCAATTTGAGTAGAAATATAGAATTTTTACTCGGAATCGAACCAAACCCGTCATCGCAGTAAAAATATTTTAGCCGATTTAGCTACGAAGAAAGTAGCGTTTCAGACTTTCAGCGGTCGCTTCTAGAGATTCAGGGGCCTTTCCTCCGGACTGGAATAGCACACCCAAATAGATCAGATAAACTATGTAGATCTGACAAACTCGTCCTTCAAGAAAGTCTCCATACAATGGAATTTGCGGTGTGTTAGGCGTCCAGGTCCACAAAGAAATTTCTGCAGCCTCAGCAACTGAAGATTCTAAATTGCTTGTAATTGCTATGGTTTTCGCACCGTTTTCACGAGCGACACGCAGAGCTTTCGCAACATCCTCCGTAGTTCCAGTATGGGAAACTCCGAAAACCGTAACATTCTCGGACGATGTTGTAGCGACAACTTGTTGGGTATAGCCATCGCGGTGTGTGGTGGCTTGTATTCCAGCTTTCAATAACAAATGAACCGCTTCTTCACATACTGAAACTGCACCACCTACCCCCATAAAAACAACGTGCTGGGAAGCCAGAACATGGTCCACCACCTTTTGAACATTGCTGTAGTCAATATGTTTTTGGGTTTCACTCATAGCGGCCCCCAAAGCGCCCAAAAGCTTAAAGCTAACCTCATCCAGCGGATCAGATTCCTTCATTTCTGCGGGGAGATTAGCAAACTGATTGCTCTGAACACTTTCAGATGCCAAGGCAAGTTTCATGTCGGAAAAACCCTTGTATCCTAGGGCGCGAGTAAAACGACTAATTGTTGCCTCGCTGATATCAAGCGTGTTTGCAAACTCTGTAATAGACATATCAAGGCGCTGCGATGCATTAGCCCTCAAGTAATCAGCAACTAATCGCTCGGATTTGCGGAGCTGACCGTACTTTTCCTGAAGCCGAAGAATAATTCCCTTATGCATGAGCCCTTGGTCCCTAGTTATCGATTTAGGCAGCTACGATGTTGAAATTTTTTGATCTTTGTAAAGAAATGAGCTCGCAACTGTAACGAGTATAGAGTTTTAAAAGAAAAACACCAAAGCGGTTTCTCCGCTCACCCATAAATTCTGATTTTGACTATCCCGCCGATGAAATTGTTGCCGCTCTTTTGCACAGGCATAGCAACAAAACAGCGTCTTCCGACACATAGTTTGAAAATTTTTTTCTTTTCTTGTTTCACAACGGCATTTGATCACCCAAAACACACGCATTTCTTATGGTAGAAAAAATACCTGTAACCAATTGATTTAAAACGCCTTTAATGAAACTTAAATCAATTACTTTTCACCGCCCTTGGTTTGGGCCTCCTGACAGCTCCACTCACTCGCTACAAACAGATGAGAGAAAATAAATTGGTGGAAATTTCTTTACTAACTTAAAAATGCTGTGATAGAGTTCTAAAGTGACGACTGCTTAGGACTGTCGTGGCGAGGGAGAGAATAAACATGGCAAGGAAAACAAAGTCCAACACTCCACCTAAGGAACTCTTGGAAGAACTTTTCACCACAGCTTTTCGAATCAGAACATTTGAAACCGAAGGCATAAAATTATATCGGCAAGGATTGGTTCGTGGTTATTTTCATCCCTATTTAGGGCAAGAAGGCATAGCAACCGGCGCGTGCGCCGCTCTGGAAGACAGAGATTATATCGCCTCAACTCACCGCGGGCACGGACACTGTATTGCCCAAGGCGCTGAGATCGAAGGAATGGTTGCAGAACTGTTGCAAAAGGAATCTGGTTACTGCAAGGGCTATGGCGGCTCAATGCATATTGCAGATATTAGCAAGAACAATTTGGGTGCAAACGGTATCGTAGGGGCAAGCACGCCATTGGGTGTTGGCGCGGCACTGGCCAATCAAGTGCGTGGGTCCGACGCCGTTACTATCGCATTTTCTACTGATGGCGCGTCGAACAACGGAACGTTCCTTGAGTCACTGAACCTTGCTGCAATTTGGGATTTGAACTTCATATTGATTGTGGAGAACAATCAATATGCTGTTTCTACAACTATTGCCGAGTCAACTCGCGAGACCGAGCTATACAAGCGTGGAGAAGCAATCGGCGTAGAAAGTCACCGGATAGATGGAAACGACCCCCTTCTTGTTTACGAAACTGTAGCCGATGCGGTCAAAAAATGCCGTGCGGGATTAGGCCCTATTCTAATTGAAGCCGTTACATTCCGACACAGCGGTCATCACGTAAATGACCCTGGCAAATACATGCCCGACGATAAACTTGCTTATTACAAAGAACGCGATCCCGTGGACCGCGCACGTGAAAACCTCATTGAATTGGGGAAAATGACGCCAGAAAACGTCAAGGCAATCGAAGAAAAAATCGAAGCCGAATTCGCAGCTGCCGTAGTAGCAGCCAAGGAAGCTGGCGAAGTCAGCATTGAAGAATTCCGAGAGTTCGTGAGCGAATACTAATAGACCGAAACCGTTTCTAGCGTTGCCAAAATTGGAGGAACACGATGTCAGATCGTGAACTTATGTATAGGGAAGCGTTACGGGAAGCTCTTTTCGAAGAGATGGAACGTGACAATGAAATCTTCATAATTGGCGAAGGCATCGCCGAGCGGGGTGGCTCATATAAAGTCACCGAAGGATTGCTAGCTAAATATGGTGCAGCACGAGTTCGTGACACGCCAATTTCTGAAGCCAGTATGATTGGCGTTGGAGTTGGGGCTGCTATTGCGGGCGGGCGTCCAATCGTCGAAATTCTTTATGTCGATTTTGCTATGCTTGGTATGGACATGATCGTGAACCAAGCCGCAAAATTCAGGTTGATGACAGGCGGCAATGGCCGAGTTCCATTTATTTTGCGTACCCAAGGTGGCACTGGTGGTGGCGTGGCTGCGCAGCACTCTCAAAGCCTTGAAGCCCTGTTCTATCATATTCCCGGATTGCGGGTTGTTATGCCATCAACACCTTACGACGCAAAAGGATTGCTGAAATACGCCCTTCGACAACCAGACCCAGTTATGTTCATCGAACACAAGCATCTTTACATGACGAAAGGTCACGTTCCCGAAGGCGAAGTAATCGTCGAATTTGGAAAGGCTGACATAAAACGAGAAGGCACCGATGTAACACTTGTCGCATGGTCCAACATGGTTCCACGGACACTAGAAGCTGCAGAAGAACTCTCCAAACTTGGTATTTCAGCAGAAGTTCTAGATCCACGTACACTGGTCCCACTTGATCGTGAAGCTATTCTGAAATCTGTCGCTAAAACCAACCGATGCGTCATTGTTCAAGAAGCAGTCCGCAGAGGCGGAATAGCATCTGACATCTCTTCAATCATTCAGGAAAACGCGTTTTACGACCTTGATGCTCCGGTCACAATTGTCGCTGGCATGAACACGCCAATTCCTTTCAACCTAACCTTGGAACAAGCATCCGTCCCTCAAAAGGACGATGTGATTGCTGCCGTACACAGCGTTCTGCACGCGCCACCGCACCAGTGAAGGAGAAAACTGTCATGCGATTGCACATTTTAGAAAAACTTGCGCAAACGAATCCTGACTGTGAAATCTGGTGGGATAGCTCTCCGTTGGTCTACAATGATTGGGCTGAAAGTGTTCTTGAAGGAGCTCCTGCTGACAAAGCGAATGAATGGCAAAACCAACTTGAGCGACTGCTCAAAACAGATAGTAATGACACTGACAAAGAAATACTGTTTCGCGGCGTTACCACAAACCCGCCATTGAGCCTTCACGCCATTCAAAACGACCCTGCTTATTGGACATCAGAAATTCAACGCATAATTTGCGCAAATCCCCATGATGGTGTCGAAGACATCTATTGGAAAACGTATCTGGAAACAGTGCGGCGTGGTGCGGAAATTATGCGCCCATTGTTCGAGCGTAGTAACGGAAAATACGGTTTCTTGTCGGGCCAAGTGGATCCAAGGTTTGTGACTGATCTAAATCGCATGCGTGCCGATGCGGCGGATTTGATGGCAATTGCTCCAAATGTAATGGTGAAGGTACCTGGTTCGAAAGAAGGCTATCAACTTATCGAGGAGTTAACAGCGCAAGGCGTTTCGACAAACAACACAACTTCATTTGCAGTTGCTCAATACGTGGCCTGCATGGACGCTGTTTCCAGAGGGTTGAAAACAGCAAAAGATAATAATGCAGATCTGTCTATGTGGAGATCGGTAATTACCCATATGTCAGCGCGCTTGGGCAGCGTTGGTGATCTGGCCTGGCAAGCGGCCGACCGAGGTGTCGAACTCACTCCAGAAGAAATTACATTGGGCGAGCTGGCCGTTATGAAGCGGGCATATCGCCATATCCAGAAGACAGGTCACCCCTCTAAAATGCTGATGTGTTCAATGCGGGTTAAACATGATCCAGATTCTGGCGAGGCCTCCAGTTGGCATATTCAAAAACTGGCAGGTGGTGATTTCGTCTACACATGCCCACCAAGTTACATTGCATCGCTGATGGAACATGAAGACCAAATGAGCGTTTTTGAAGCGCACGCTGTTGACGAAAACATTTCCGAAGAAAGCTTGAACAAACTTCTGACGATCCCGTACTTTCGCCAAGCATATGCGTTTGACGGCATGAAGGAAGAAGAGTTCAGCCAATTCGGAGCGTTCATTAGCACTGCCTCAGATTTCGCAATCGCGACCCGCAAAACAATCGATTTCGTCGCCCGTGTTTATAATGACATGACAGTTAAAGCAGCCTGAGGAGGTCAATAGAATGGCAAAACCAATTGTGATGCCTCAGGTCGGGCAAGACCTGACCGAAGGTTTGCTCGTGGAATGGAACGTTAAAGCTGGAGACACAGTAAATAAGGGCGACGTTGTTGCCTTGGTAGAATCTGAGAAAGCTAGCTTTGAAGTCGAAGCGTACGAAGAAGGGACTGTTCTAAGTCTACTGTACGCCGCTGGAGACTTAGCGACCGTTCTGGAGCCTATTATGTTTCTGGGAGAGGCGGGTGAAACTGCCCCTCAAGGCGGCGCTGAGCCTATACAAGAGGCAGCACCAGCTCCGGTTGCAGCAGAGCAAGTAAAACAAGATGCCCAAACGGGTCAGTCCTCTTCACCTCTGGCTAGGCGCATTGCTGCGCAAAATGGATTGGATATTGCTGCAATCACTGGATCGGGTCCAAATGGATCCGTGGTGAAACGCGATGTCGAAAATGCCATTAAGACAAATGCTTCTGCAGCTCAAGTTGCGATCCCAACGGCAGCACCAACTGCTATTTCAGCACCTCAATTTGCAATTGAAGTAGAAGATACTGAGGTACCGTTCTCGCGTATGCGGCAAATAATTGCCGATCGGTTGTTGTTGTCCAAACAAACCATTCCCCATTTCTATTTGACCGGTGAAGCAGATGTGACAGACCTGCAAATTCGTCGAAAATCGCATTTTGACCTAAAAGGTGAAAAACTTTCACTGAATGATGTAGTCGTTCACGCGACTGCATTAACGCTTCTTGAGTACCCGCAACTGAATGCCTTCGTCTCGAGCACAGGCGTTGTCTTGAAAGGCAAGGTGAACATTGGCGTAGCTGTATCAGTAGATGGTGGCCTTATGGTCCCAGCTATAGAAAACACGCCGATGAAGCGGGTCACAGAAATTTCTCAACTGATACGTGACTACGCTGCAGCGGCTCGCCGCGGCTTGAACAAGTCTCAAGCCAAAAGCACATTCTCGATATCCAATTTGGGTATGTATGGCGTGAACGTCCTGCCAATCATAAATCCACCTGAGGCCGGCATTTTGGGCGTTGGTCCGGTCAAACGGGAATTGCGTGAACATCGTGGTGGCATACACGGCCGTGATGTAATTTCGCTTTCACTTGCCGCCGACCACCGTGCTGTTGATGGAGCTTATGGCGCCCAGTTCTTGCAACGCCTCAGTGAAGTCATTGCATCATACAATGAATTTGCCTGATCACGTCTACCGATTCTAGCGCTTGAGCCCACGGGCTCAGCCAAGAAATAGGCAAACACTTTTGGCAAATATGACTACGCCATTGTTGTTGTGAATTCGCCCTCATCTGCAAATCAAACAAGGCGCACAAAATGTCACAAGTGAATTATGATGTAGCAATCATTGGAGCAGGTCCTGGCGGGTATGTTGCCGCCATTCGCGCAGCTCAACTTGGGCTAAAAACTGCGATCATCGAACGGGAGCATTTGGGCGGTATTTGCTTGAATTGGGGATGCATTCCCACCAAGGCGTTGCTGAAATCATCTGAAATGCTCGAACATATAAATCATGCAGTCGAATTTGGTATTGAAGCACCAGCCGCCAAAGCGAATGTCCCAGCTATGGTGGCTCGGTCCCGTTCCGTCTCCGCCAAACTTAACATGGGCGTCGCGCACTTGTTGAAGAAGAACAAAGTGGATGTCATTTGGGGTGAAGCCCAATTAGTAGGCCAGGGAAAAATCAATGTAGCGTCTTCCCAAAA
>JBGCFS010000027.1:0-52949 GCA_045107035.1 Hyphomicrobiales bacterium | reverse complement strand
AGCTCGCGCAATTTTCCAGAAGCACGGAATTACAATCGCGCGGTCATTGGTAGGGTCATATGTCACATCTCTAGACATGGCAGGTTGTTCCATAAGTCTAATAGGTATGGATGAAAATACCATGGCATTATGGGATGCTCCTGTTCACACGCCTAGCCTGCGCTGGGGAATGTAAACTTAACAACAAAGGGACTGACAACTATATTATATGCGGACAGTTTCTTACTTTTAGCCGCTTTATCTTTTTATGGATTCCGCCGGTATTGGCAGAGCAGGCGCTCAAGCTTGACCGTGTTCGCAGATAACTGATTTATGAGGATGACGGCATCCTCTCCAAAAAAGTCACACGCCGAACTGATCAAATTGTTGCAAATGATGAAAATGGATTTTCAAATCAAATGTCATTGACCATTCAGTTTGATTGGAACTATGGCTCGTTTGAAATCAGAAAAAATTATCTCGCATCCGCTAGGTTGAACACGCTCATGAAGGGTCGGATTCTGTGTCCTGGGCTTTAAGCCATTGCACCACAGAAACTCGTTTGGCATCCATGTGATCTAGCAGTGTGTTGGCCAATGCCTCGCCATTTCTTGCCGTTAGGTACTCTATTATTTTTTCATGTTCTTGCACGGCCTCATACCACCGTCCTTCTGTCATATTGGCCAAATAACGAGCTCGTTGCATACGCAACGACAAGGCCTGGCAAGAGGTGGTCAACGTATCATTCCGCGCCACGAGCAGAATCGCGCGATGGATTTTTTGGTTGATGGTGAAATAGGAATCCAAATCCCGAACTTCGTAGCTTCGCATCATCTCATCGTGAAGAGCGCGCACAGCTTTAATTTCCTCATCGCTGATGCTCTTGCAAGCCAGCTGACCAGACAGAGCTTCTAGAGCGCCTAGAACTGGAAAAACTTCCTCAACTTCGCCAACTGTGACCAGCGTAACCCAGGCGCCACGGTTAGGTTCTAGTCTTACCAGCCCGTCTGATGCTAGAACTTTCAACGCCTCCCTGAGAGGTGTTCGCGACACTCCGAACCGTGCGCATAAGTCTTTCTCCGGCACCTTGATGCCAGGAGTCAATTCTCCGCCGATAATCAACAGCTGAAGTCGATCAACCAATTCCCGATGCAGGGATTTTCGCGCGATTGTTTGTGTAGCTGTATCTTGCATCGTTGTTGTCTCTAGGATCATTGGGTTTTCGCCTTACCCTTTCAAGGACATTTCAAGAAGTCGTGCAACATGAATTGGCTTGCGCTCAGTGGTATCCGCCACTTGCTGCCTGCATGAAGTCCCATCAGCGACAATCAAAGTGTCTTGTTCAGCATTCCTGATAGCTGGTGCCAAATCAATCTCCGCCATTTTGCGTGAAATTTCATGGGTTTCAAGCCCATATCCGAATGCCCCTGCCATTCCACAACAGCTTGTCTCAATGACTTCGACTTGCGTATCAGGCAGACGGGACAGGGTCTTTTCGATGCTGGACATGACACCCATTGCCTTTTGATGGCAGTGCCCGTGTAGCATTACCTTCTGCGCAGGTGATTTTAGAGGGAGCTGGAATTCGGAATTATCCTCCTGATCCGCAATGTACTCTTCCAACATGCGCGCGTGTCGAGCTAGAACTTCTGTATCCTTGCCGGGCAATAGGGCAGGAATTTCATCGCGTAGCGTCAGCAGGCAACTCGGCTCGAGCCCGATAATCGGTATGCCTTTTTCTGCAAAGGGTAGCAGGGCATTTACCAACCGCTGGGCTTCGGCCTTGGCCTCATCTACAAGGCCTGCAGACAAGAAAGTACGGCCGCAACACAAGGGTCTCTCACCTTTGGGTGCTGATGCAGTATGAACCGGAACGTTGGCTGCGCGTAATACATTGACAGTCGCTCGCAAGTTTTCTGGTTCGAAATATCGGTTAAAACAATCGGCGAACAATACAGCCTTTGGGTTATCTGGCTGTTTTGCTTCTTCATTCTTGAACGGATGCGCGCTCCAGATTGGCAGATCGCGTGTTGCAGTGAAACCGGTTATTCTTTCTGTCAACTTGGCCAGCCCTGGCAATGTATTGCGAAGGTTCGCAAGGAAGGGAAGGCGGGCGACCCACGGCGCATAGCGCGGTAAAAAGGCGACCAGTCGGTCGTGAATGTTGATGCCATTTTTTTTAACCCGAGCAGAAAGGACCTCAATCTTCATTCGAGCCATATCAACGCCGGTTGGGCACTCGCTTTTACACCCTTTGCACGACACACACAGCTTCATCGTGTCAGCCATCTCATCGGAGGTGAGTGCATCTGGACCCAATTGCCCAGATATAGCCAATCGTAGTGTGTTGGCACGTCCGCGGGTGAGGTCTTGTTCTTTGCGGGTCACCCGGAAAGAGGGGCACATGACACCGCCTTTGAGTTTGCGGCATGCTCCGTTGTTGTTGCACATCTCGATGGCACCCTGAAATCCACCACCGCTGCCGGTCCAGTCGGACCAATCAAGATCAGTTTTTAATTCTGGTACTTCGTAATCTGCGTTATATCGAAACAGGTTGCGGTCATCCATTTTGGGCGCATCAACGATCTTGCCCGGATTAAATAACCCACTTGGGTCGAACCGTTTTTTTACCTCCCCAAAGCAAGCAACAATTTTAGCTCCGAACATCTTTTCGTGAAACTCGGATCGGACCAATCCGTCTCCATGCTCGCCCGAGTGTGAACCCTTATATTTGGCCACAAGCTCAAAGCACTCCTCCGCAATCGCGCGCATCTTACTGACGTCTTGGTCCAGCCTAAGGTTCAAGATTGGGCGCACGTGAAGACAACCAACGGACGCATGCGCATACCAGGTTCCTCTGGTTCCATGTTTTTCGAAAATGTCCGTAAGGCCAGCAGTGTATGCCGCAAGATCAGGCAGCTCTACCGCGCAATCTTCGACAAAGGAAACAGGTTTCCCATCGTCCTTCATGGACATCATGATGTTCAGGCCGGAGCTGCGCAAATCGGCAATACGTGCCTGCAACTTGGCATCTGTTACTTGTGTCACGCCGCCCCAGCGTTTTCCTGTTCCGGTCCAAGAATACCCAAGGTCTCCCACCATTTCCTCGAGCTGATTCAATTTTTGAACATGCTGGCTGGGATCGTCTTCAGCGAATTCCACTAGAAGCAAAGCATCTGGCTTACCGGTTACGAATTCCTCTATCGTCTGCCGAAACATCGGGATGTCGCGCGCCAAGGCAATCATCGTGGCGTCAACCAGCTCAACTCCTTGAGGCTTCAGCGTTACCAGATGCTGTGCCGCATCCATCGCTTGATGGAAGGTTGCGAAATGGCAAACTCCCAGCACCTTTTGCGAGATCAATGGCCAAAGTTTCAATTCGATTGCTGTTGAATAGGCTAAGGTACCTTCGGAACCGACCAGCAAATGTGCAAGGTTGGTTGGGGTGTTTTTCGGCACTAGTGCATCGATGTTATATCCGCCCACACGTCGCATGACCTTTGGAAAGCGTGCGTCAATTTCCTGTGCGTCGCGCGCACCCAGGTCCAACAGATCTTTGGTCAAAACCATGTGAGCGGGAGATGGATCTGACCCTACAAGGCCAAAGTGGTGTTTGCTGCCATCGGCCAGAAATGCATCGATAGACAAAACATTGTCCCGCATCATTCCGTAGCGCAGCGATTTACCACCGCAGGAATTATTGCCGGTCATACCACCAATCGTGGCGCGCGACGCTGTTGATACATCCACTGGAAACCAAAGACCATGTGGCTTCAACGCCCGGTTTAACTCATCCAGCACTATCCCGGGGCGCACAACACATCGTTGGTTTTCGACGTCCAGTTCAAGGATGTCGTTGAAATATTGGGTATTATCCAAAACCAGCGCTTCGTTTACTGTCTGCCCACACTGCGAGGTCCCGCCACCGCGGGCCAGAATTGGGACGCCTTGTTCTGCCGCAATATCAATAGCGGCGCGGATATCATCTTCTGAATTGGGAGATAGAACGCCGAGTGGCATCATCTGATAAAGCGAGGCATCCGTCGCATAACGCCCCCTGGAAAAGCTATCGAACATGAGATCGCCCTGAACGCGTTTTGTCAGGGTCTCGGATAGCTGTGACATTTTCGATCCTGTTCGCTGGGAGAATTCGAATTAACATTTCGGTTGACATAATTATGAATTCAAAATTACGATTGATCAACAAAAATCAGTTTGTTCGGCAAACGCATATGTGTCGGCTGTGTTGAAATAATTGAAATGTGAGACCTGATGTCATGAGAAAAGCCGGCCGCCATTTTCTTCAGATTCCGGGACCAAGTGCAGTTCCCGATCGTATCCTTAGCGCCATTTCGCAACAAACCATTGATCATCGAGGCCCAGATTTCGCAAAAGTTGGTTTACGGGCGCTCAATGGTATGAAGTCGATCTTTAAGACCGAAGAGAACGTATTTATTTATCCAGCTTCGGGCACCGGCGCGTGGGAAGCAGCGTTGGTAAACACCTTGTCGCCAGGCGATCGGGTTTTGATGTTTGAAACCGGTCACTTTTCGACTTTGTGGAAGTCGCTTGCTGAAAAACTTGGATTGCAGGCTGAATTCATACAGGGCGATTGGCGTGGTGGAGCGGATCCAGACCAGATCGAGGCGCATCTGGCCGAGGACAAAGAACACAAGATTAAAGCGATCTGTGTGGTGCATAACGAGACCTCCACTGGGTCGGTTTCACCTATCGCGGCTGTGCGCAAAGCAATCAACAACGCCAACCACCCTGCGCTTTTCATGGTCGATACAATATCGGGCTTGGCCTCGTTAGACTATCAACATGACGCTTGGGGTGTGGATGTCACTATTTCAGGATCGCAAAAAGGATTGATGCTACCGCCCGGTCTTTCCTTTAACGCCGCGAGCGCAAAGGCACTAGCCGCTAATAAGACAGCGAAATTGCAAAGGTCCTATTGGGATTGGGAGGAGATGATCGGCCCGAACAATAATGGCTATTTCCCTTACACGCCATGTACCAACCTGCTTTACGGTTTGAACGAAGCAATCGACATGTTGCATGAAGAAGGATTGGAAAACGTTTTTGCCCGCCACGCCCGCCATGGCGCAGCGGCAAGAGCTGCTGTGAGAACCTGGGGATTGGGCGTTCTCTGTTCCACTCAAGGTCAAGAAAGTGGTGTTTTGACAGCAGCGGTTATGCCGGAAGGTCATAGTGCTGATGCATTCCGTGCTTCAACCTTGGAGCATTTTGACATTTCTTTGGGGAATGGTCTTTCCAAGGTTGCAGACAAGGTTTTCCGTATCGGTCATTTGGGTGACTTCAACGATCTTATGCTCGTGGCCACCTTGGGAGGAGTGGAAATGGGTTTGAAAAAGGCGAATGTTCCCCACAAAGAAGGGGGAGTTCAAGCGGCGATGAGCCTGCTTGTCTGAAACTAGTGCCCATTTGGGCAATTAAAAACGAATGACAACAATCTCTGGGACGAGAAAATCATGAAAGCAATCGTAAAGCTTCTTGCCGCAACTGCTTTGGTTAGCATGGCAACGGGCGCATCAGCGGCCGATATGACAATGAAATTCGGCCATGTAGGCGCGCCTGGGTCGCTCTTTGAGGCCACAGTCGATAATTTTGCTGCGTGCACCAATTCCGCGCTGGCCGATAAAGTTGAAGTGCAGACGTTCGGGTCTTCCCAATTGGGGAAAGATAAAGAACTACTGCAAAAGCTAAAATTGGGTCAGGTCGACTTCTCATTGCCGTCTTCCGTAATGTCTTCGGTCGATGACTCCTTCGGCATTTTTGAAATGCCTTACATCATTACAGACCGGGACCATATGCGTCGGGTGCAAGGCGCCATGATGGATACGTTCCAGGATGCAGCACATAAGAACGGGTATCATATTGTTGGACTGGCCGAAAACGGCTTCCGTAACATCACTAACAATGTGCGCCCAGTTGATGTACCTGCCGATTTGAAGGGTATCAAACTGCGTACACCTAATGGTGTTTGGCGTTTGAAAATGTTCAAGGAATATGGTGCTAACCCAACTCCAATGGCCTTTTCTGACGTGTTCACAGCGCTGCAAACTGGCGTGATCGACGGGCAAGAAAACCCTTATGCGCAAATTGCTTCAGCAAAGTTCCAGGAAGTGCAGAAGTATCTGTCGGTAACCGGCCACGTCTATACACCTGCCTATATTTTGGCATCGAAAAAGAAATTCGATGGGTTACCAGAAGATATACAGGCAGCCCTGACAGACTGTGCCAACAAGACGCAAGATTTCACTTACGAAAAAGCTGCAGAGTTGGAAGCTAGCTTATTGAAGGTAATCGAGGATGCTGGTGTGGAAGTGAATACAGCTGATAAAGCGGCTTTCATCGAGGCATCCAAACCGATCTACAAGCAGTTTGCAGACGAAGTCGATGGCGGTCAGGAAATGATCGATACCGTACTTGGGCTTGGCAAACCAGGCTGATGGCCAATGGGCGGCAGGATCTATTTGCTGCCCGTTTTAAATTGAATACTTAGAAGCTGTCATTCCTGCCTGCAACACGCGTAGGCAGGAATGATTTTTGATATCCAACAGGTCTGGCCCGACATGGAAAACTCTGACTTCCCCACTTTGTCCCGTATCAATCGTGTGATCAGTAAGATCCTTGAGTGGATTACGATCAGCCTGATGGTTCTGCTTACGATCATCGTAACGGTTGCCGTGATTGCGCGCCTGATGGGAGAAAGCTTTTCTTGGTATGATGAAATTGCTGCAATAATGCTTGCCTGGATCACGTATTACGGATCTGCTCTTGCTGCTTTGCACCGACGACACATTGGTTTTGATACTGTCCTTCTAGCCATGCCTTTGAAATTCCGGGTAGCAGCACTACTAGTCGGTGAATTAATTGTGCTGACCTTCTTCTTTCTGATGGCGCGGGCAGGGCTTCAGGTGCTGGAAGTGCTTGCTGGTGACACGCTGATCTCACTGACTTGGATTCCAATTCAATTTACGCAATCGGTCATTCCAATAGGCGCTGTTTTATTCATGATCTGCCAGCTTTTGAGTCTACCTGGATATCTCAAGCTCACGACCGATGGGACTTCGCTCGAACACGCCGAAATTGAAGAAGAAGTCGAAAGTGAACTCGAAAAAAACAAGGGTCGGGTCTAATGCTGGTCATTGCCATATTCGCCGCATTGCTGCTGATGATTTGCATCAATATTCCGATTGCCGTTGCTTTGGCGATGTGCGGAGTTATTGGGTTGCTGGCCACTGAGGGGGCAAGTAGCTTGGTCACCATAGCGCTCGACATGTATGATGGGTCGACTAAGTTTTCTCTGATCGCAATACCCATGTTCGTGTTGGCAGGCGCCATAATGAATGCAGGTGGTATCACCGACCGGCTCATAAATTTCGTTACTGCTATAATCGGCTTTATTCGCGGCGGACTCGCGATGGTCAATATTGGTGTCTCCCTATTCTTTGCGGAGATATCCGGATCTGCTGTTGCAGATGTGGCCGCTATGGGGTCAATCCTCATTCCGCAGATGAAAAAGCGGGGCTATAGCAAGGAATTTTCAGCGGCTGTAACGTCTTCTTCCGCGTCTCTTGCTATCATTATTCCACCTTCCATTCCGATGATCCTATACGCGGCTTCGGCAAATACATCGGTTGAGCAACTATTCGTTGCCGGCGTTGTGCCTGGCCTATTGGGGGCAGCCGGGCTGATGACCGTGGCTTACTTCTTTGCCAAGCGCTATAATTTTCCTACTGAGGCCGCATTCAGATTGGTACGTTTGCGTGAAACATTCATCGACGCACTGCCGGCCTTTACGCTTCCGGTTATAATTCTTGGCGGTATTTTCGGTGGCTACGTTACCGCAACAGAAGCTGCTGGCTTAGCAGTGCTGGCCTCACTCGTCGTTTCTGCCTGGTACGGAAACATCGATCTGGCGCATTTGCGGCGCGCGATGCTGGATGGTGGTATTCAAACGGCCGTTGTGATGCTCCTTGTTGCCGCATCAGTTTTGATGGGCGGTTTTTTGACCCGCGCACAAATACCACAGCAGCTCGCCGAGAGTATTCTCTCCATTACGACGCAACAGTGGGCAATCCTGCTGATCCTCAATTTCTTCTTTCTGATCGTCGGCTTCTTTTTACATTCAGCCGCCGCGATTATTCTGGTTATTCCAATTGTTATCCCGCTGATAACGGCTGCGGGTATCGACCCAGTGCATTTCGGACTTGTGGTGACGCTAAACCTCGCAATTGGACAACAAACGCCACCAGTTGCTTCAGTGCTCATAACAGCTTGTTCTGTTGCCCGAGCCAACATCTGGGAAGTGTCGAAAGTAAATATATGGTTCGTCGGCGTTCTGTTGGCGGTTCTGATGCTCTGCACCTACGTGCCATCCGTACCAATGTTCCTGGTTGAGTATTTTTACAGATGAGCACGCAATCCCCCGATATTGTGGATGAGTTGCGCGAAGGTATTTTGTGGATCACATTTCAACGGTCAAAAGCCCGTAATGCACTGACCTTTGGTATGTATGAACGACTTGCACAACTGTGTGCGGAGGTTCCGACCGATGGTACTGTTCGTGCTTTGGTAATCTCAGGGGCCGGTGGCAAGGCCTTTGCCGCAGGGACAGACATGACCCAGTTTCGCGCCTTCGAAACGGCGCAGGACGCACTAGATTATGAGCACAAGATTGACGCTGTTCTGGACGCCGTCGAGCGCTGTCCTTTGCCAACCATCGCTGCAATCAACGGTGCTTGCACTGGCGGCGGCGCAGCTATAGCAGCGGCCTGCGATATTCGGCTTGCGTCAGCCAGTCTTAAATTTGGATTTCCAATCGCGCGTACGCTGGGCAATTGTCTTGCTGCAGGAAACCTTGCGCGGTTATCGGAACTCATGGGAGCAGGACGCGTACGAGAAATGATATTCACTGCGCGTTTGATTCAAGCAGACGAAGCATTGGCCATCGGGTTGGTGAGCGAAGTTTTCCCAGACGAAACCACATTATTGACGCACTCTGCAGCGCTGGCAGATAAAGTAGGAACAATGGCGCCCTTGACACTACGCGCAACAAAAGAAGCCATGCGACGTAGCCGTGCCGCTAACGCTGTGGATGATTCCGACCTAATTATATCGTGTTATATGAGCGATGATTTCCGGATTGGCATGGAAGCTTTCTTGGCCAAACGCAAACCAGAATGGACGGGCCAATGACCGATCTGGACGGATCGACTGGTCCACTTAAGGGCATGAGGGTCATCGAATTGGCCCATATCATGGCGGGGCCTGTTTGTGGGCTTATGCTGGCAGATATGGGCGCAGACGTCATAAAGGTCGAAAAACCGACTGGCGATGATAGTCGACGATTTGTACCGCCGGAGATCAACGGCGAAGCGGCAGCCTATATGATGATGAACCGCAACAAACGCGGCATAGCACTTAATTTGAAGGACGCGAATGCCGTCGAAGTTCTGCGCAAGCTTCTGTCCGAGGCCGACGTTGTAATTGAGAATTACCGCGCGGGGACCATGAAAAAATTTGGATTAGCATATGAGGACCTGGTGGAAATTAATCCGCGGCTAATCTATTGCGAAATCTCCGGGTTTGGGCGCACCGGTCCTTATGCTGAGCGCGGTGGTTTTGATCTGATTGCCCAGGGTATGTCAGGGTTAATGTCGATAACGGGTGAAGGGCCTGGCCGCCCGCCTGTTAAAGTCGCGGCACCAATTTCTGATATAAACGCTGGTATTACCGCTGCAATGGGCGTCTGCGCGGCATATTCAAATATGCTTAAAACAGGTCTTGGGCAAAAGGTTGACACTTCTTTGTTTGAGGCAGCTATTGTCCAAACCTATTGGCAGTCTGCAATTGCTTTTGCCACTGGTGAAAAACCTGAACCACTTGGTTCTGCGCATCCCCTTAACGCACCATATCAATCGTTCCAGACCAGTGACGGATGGATAAACGTGGGTGCTGCAAATCAAAGTAATTGGCTTCGGTTTCTTGATGTTATAGCGGCACCTGAATTGAACGATGATCCAAGGTTTGCAACGAATGCGGCGCGGATGCGTAACCTATCGGTGCTAGTCGAAATCTTGAATGGGTATCTGGCAACTGAGAGTACCAAGACCTGGTTAGATCGGATGGAAATGGCGGAGCTTCCAGCTGGACCGGTCAATGATATCTCGCAGATGCATGCGGATCCGCAGGCGCGTGCCCGCGAGATGATTGTCGAGGTGGATCACTCCAAAGCGGGTAAAGTCGAGACAATAGGCCATCCTGTAAAATTCAGCCGCACACCAGCAAGTATTGATCACGCCGCGCCACTATTGGGTCAACACACTCGAGAGGTCCTCACTGAGATCGGCTATGACAATACACAGATAGAATCTATGATTTCGGCTCAGACCGTTGTTGCGGCTTAGTCCCGACGAGAGCTCCACCGAACCAGGGCAGGCAAATTGCTTGCAAATTTTCTTTCTCCATACACTTACAAATAATCACAAAACAGGAATCCCCCCATGAACCTAAACCTTCAACAGTCGCAAGCCATCATCGCTGATTGCTTGGAGTGGCGCAAAAAAAATGGGCTGAAACCTTTGACGGTGGCTGTTCTGGATAGCGGCGGGTATCTTGTGGCTCTCGCAAGAGAAGATGGCACCAGTAATTTGAGACCAGAAATCGCACAGGGCAAGGCGCGTGGTGCGGTTTCAATGGGCCTAGGCTCACGGGCCTTATATGAAAGAGCAAAATCAGAACCATTTTTTATTCAGGCGATGAATGCACTTTCGGATGGGTCTCTTGTACCGGTGGCGGGTGGCGTATTGGTAAAGAAAGAAGGCGTTATTCTTGGAGCGGTTGGAATTACCGGCGATAACTCGGATAATGATGAAGCCTGCGCTATATCAGCGATCGAAATGTCTGGTTTTGTCGCTGACGGTGGGTAGGCCAAACTCATCGAGAGTTTGTTGATATGACCCGGGTCGCGATTTGGGTCATCAACAACCATCAAATAGTTCGTGGTTAACTTTGACTGACCTCGAGACGATGCCAGAACTGTTGACTTAATAAGCCTTTTCTCAATTCCTTTCGTAACTGCCAAACCTCTAGCGCGAACAGTATGGAGGTGAGCGGTCATCCTATCTGAGACGCATGCGGCAACTTGCGCCACAATTGCTTGGTAGACGCGTCAATCGGCGGATTGAACTTGCTTTTGGAAGGCAATCCGCCCGCAATCGCTGGAATATTGAATGGCGCAGCGTTTGATAAGAACGTGGTGAGTTTTGTGCAACAATTCGCCGCTCCTACCAATACGTAGCAGTTCATTGCTGCTACTTCGATTGAGGTATTTGGAAATGTGCAAAAGTTCTTGTCGAGAAGTGTGGAGTTCGATGTCTTTCGCATGTCCTAGTTGAAGGTGGATTCAAGGTCCATTTCGCCGTTCCAATAATTTGCAAACTTATATGCTGTGTCGGACACCATATCCTCAACGGATCGAAACCGGCCGTTCAGTTCTATCATTGCGCATGTTCCCTCGCGGAATTTCATGCACGGTAGGAGTTCAGCCCAAGGAATATTACCCCAACCCATTGGCATATGAGTGTCACCTACACCCATGGCAATCATATCTCCAGAATCTACATAGTGGCCCAAATTCGCTAGTCCGCCATTGTCGTGTAGATGCAGATGCCACACCTGTTCCGAAAAAGTGCTGATTGCATCAATATAATCAAACCCCAACACAGGTGCAGATAAAAAAGCGTGACCAAAGTCAAGGCAGCCACCGATCGCGGGGTGGTCTATCTGGCCTAACTGGTCGTTAAGCGCTCGAGGATCAGCACCATAAACAGCCTGTTTCCCTAAAGGATCCGCAATCAAATTTTCTACCGCAATTCGCACATCAGCTTTTGCTGCTAACTCACCAAGGCGTTTAAGTTCTTCGCGCTCTTTAGCGAGTAAATCATCGCGTGACTCCTGCCAGACGTCTTCGGGTACCCGGCCTGAGTGGATAACGATTGAAGTGACACCCAAGCGATTGGCCAGTTCAATTGAGCATTCAGCAACCGCGCGGTGCATCTCAATGTTTGGCAGGTCCATAAAATTGAGCGCGTGGGGCGCATGCATTGTTGGTGTGATGTTGTGACGGTTAAGAATTTCTAGCACCGCATACGCACGCTGTTGGAGAATACGCCCTCCAGAAATCAAATCAAGACGCCGTGCCACAAGTTCAACATGGGAACATCCCACGTCAACATAGCGCCCTAGCAAATCGTCCAGTGCTGCCATGTCGCCGTCTTTAAGGGAGGTTGTATTGAGGCCGTGACCGATGATGGTTTTTGATGGCATGAATTTTTGATCCTGCGGGAATGGCGACAAATTTCTTAAAGTGAGTAGTGTGCATCCTGATCTATACGAATTGACGGTGAATTGGGATGAGAAATTCAATAAATCTGTTGAGCTTGTAGGGGAAGGGATGCGCCTGCCATTCAATGAAGTGGCTCCAAAATGAATATGCATAGTAGGCCGAAGGAAGGGAAACAGCTTCATAGTCGACAAACAAACGAGATGCATATTCTATTGTTTGCAATATCCGTGCACTTAGAGAGCAAGTAAGATATAAAGCCGAAAAAATTGTGCAATTTGGTTCACGATGTACCTGATGTGGACTATCTGAAAGAAGACTCAGAGACTTGAATACTCAAGAGAAAATATTTGCTATCGCGCCTATGATGGATTGGACCGATCGATGGTGCCGGTCGTTCCATCGCGTACTGTCGAAAAGCGCTTTGCTCTATACAGAGATGGTTGTTGCTGATGCAGTCATTAGAGGTGACAGAGACCATCTCTTGGCTTTTCCTGAAGCGCAACATCCGTTGGCGCTTCAATTAGGTGGCTCAGAGCCAGCCAAACTTGCCGAAGCCGCTCGCATTGCTGTGGACTACGGTTATGATGAAATAAACCTAAATGTGGGCTGCCCCTCAGACCGAGTTCAATCCGGTACATTTGGTGCTTGCCTGATGCAAACCCCAGACGTTGTTGCAAGATGCGTTGAAGCGATGAAATTGGTTGTCGATGTTCCAGTAACCGTTAAGTGCAGGCTGGGTGTCGATGATCAAGACACGGAAATTGCCTTGGATCAAATGGCAGATACCTGCGTTGCTGCTGGTGTGGATGCCTTGTGGGTGCACGCGCGAAAAGCTTGGTTAAACGGGCTTTCTCCGAAGGAAAATCGCGATATTCCGCCATTGGACTATGACCGCGTCTACAGGCTTAAACAGCGACTTAAAAATTTATTTGTTGGCATCAATGGCGGTGTAACGACGCTGGGCGATGCAACTCTTCATCTACAATATGTGGATGGCGTTATGTTGGGACGAGCAGCTTATCATCAACCGGGTATTTTGATGGCGGTCGATCAGTTGATCTACGCCAAAGAAAACCAAATTGTCTCCAAACCGCAAGCTGTACGTGCTTTGTATCCGTTAATTGAAGATCATCTAAGAAGCGGTGGCCGGCTTCATCAAATTACCAGGCACATGATTGGGTTTTTCCATGGCGCGCCTGGCGCCCGTAGGTATCGCCAGATACTTAGTTCTGATGCCGTTCGTGACAATGCGGGTGTTGAAGTATTGGAACTGGCTATCCAAAGTGTAGCAGACGCAACAGCAGCAATTGTTGAGTTTAAAAGTCAAGCCAACGAAGCAGAGCAGCCTGCCGTTGTCTAGTTTCTGCCTATGGTCGTAGAACCAGCCTCGATCCGCTAAATTCGTAAGATGACAAGCGGTCCAGAAAGCTATTTCCCAATAGGCTTTTACTCAGATTACCTGGTTGGGCGACGGCTCCACGCACATTGGTAACCGCGATTGCTCCAATCACGATAGACTCAATGGTAACCCTTGCAACAAAGCTGCGCCCGTTCGCTGTCTCAACAGGAGCTTTAAATGCTAGGGAGGACGTATCTATGCCAATGCTTTCCGCGTCTTCAGCAGTGAGCACTACATCACTTGCACCTGTATCAACAATGAGATCGATTGTTTTGCCTTCAACTTCGGCTTTCAACTGAAAGTGACCGCTCAGACCGCGGTTGACCGTTACTGTTTGCCCGCCTGCACTTGTTAGCGCTAGGCCAGGTATCAACTCTCCTGTTAGCCGGTTTGCAATGATTTTGAGATCATCACGATAACTGTAGCCAGCTACCAATATAAGTAGCATCAGCGCCCAAAGGAAAGCCTGCCTGATGCCTTCGGACAGGCGCTGTCCGCGAAACATACCAATTCCAATAAATGCAAGAAGCGCAAGTGACACGCCAAGTTGACCGAATGCGCCAATTTCCATTCCCAATACAGTGCCAGCATCATTGCGAACGACCAGCGTAATGAGAAGCGCAGCCAATGCCAGCAGCAGGACCCAAAGAAAATTCACTTTGATGCCTCGATCAGTTCATTCATTCGATCAGGAAGGCTATCCATAATTAATTTGCGCTCAACGTCCGTCATTTGTGTCCATCCACCAATTTCGCGCAAACTGCGTCCGCAACCAAGGCATTGCCGGGTTGTTTCTTCAATTACACAAATTTTCACGCACGGAGATTGCATACAGGGCCAGACTTGCTTGGGCGTTTGAATTTAGACTGACATAAGCAAAAAGGTCATAAAAACAAGTTCGCTAACTTGCTGTGTTGCTCCAATGGTGTCGCCAGTTTGCCCCTGAATTTGATTTTTGCAAATCCAAATGAGTACGAACATGCTGCAAAGCCCTGCAAAGGCTGCAAGGATCAAAGCGACTGAACCAAAGCTCCACGGAAGTAACACGAGTGCGAGAAAAGCCGTCAGACAAAATGCAATAATCAAGGCCGTTCTGTCTGGTTGGCCTGAGGATTTAGACAATCCATACGATCTTGCCGGCGGCAATGCATACCAAAACAACATGCTTGTAGCCCGAGAGAATGCCGCTGCTAAAACAAGGCCGGCCATACTTGCGGTTAAGCTAAACGCAATAAGTTCGGCCAACACCACAACGCGCAGTGCTTGGCTGAAAATTAGGGCAAGAACGCCATAGGTCCCAATTCGGCTGTCCTTCATTATCTCCAGTTTACGTTGCCGTTCATGCCCTCCGCCGAACCCATCCGCCATATCCGCAAGGCCATCTTCGTGCAGTGCACCTGTGGTGAATGTCATTGCGGTAGCGCAGAGAATTGCAGCTGGGATCGGAGGCAGGCCGGCTATCGTGGCAATGAAAATTACGATGGCTCCAACTACCCCGACAACTGCTCCGGCATAAGGATACATGTGAATGGCCAAGTTTAAGATCACTTGTTCTTTCAAGTTTAGCCGTATGGGCAATCTTGTGAAGAACATAAGGCATATCAGCCAATCGCGAGGTGAATTGGCGATCCGTGTCCAAAACCCAAGGATTTTGGTATCAGATCCGGACCTTTCGTCATGTGGAGTGTCATTCATGTCGTTTGTCATCTTGCGTCTTGTTGCGCGGGCTTTATAGATCGGATGCAACGCGCCACAATAACAATGAATCGTATTTTTATGATTCGGAATGCGCAGCAGCGTCAACTAATGAACAGGCTTCTATATTCATGAGTTCATCTGTAACAGGTCTTCCGTTTGAAGATATCAGAGATTTAGTCCGTTCCTTACCCGGTCCGGTACAAGAAGCCGTTGATGCGGTCCGGACCCGAGATGCGGTTCTCACCAAGCCTGCCGGTTCGATGGGACGTTTGGAAGATTTAGTTGAGTGGCTTGCCGCTTGGCAGGGTAAAGCACCACCAGCGGTGACACGACCTCTTGTTGCTATATTTGCCGGTAATCATGGGATTGCGGGGCAGGGGGTTTCAGCATTTCCCGCTAGCGTGACACAGCAAATGGTGGAGAATTTCTCTGCAGGCGGCGCGGCAATAAATCAGTTGTGCACTGAGAACAATCTCGGACTGAAAGTATTTGATTTGGCACTAGACATGCCAACACCCGATATAACCATCAAAGACGCCTTCGATGAAAAGACCTGTGCCGCGACTATGGCATTTGGCATGGAAGCGATTGCCGGAGGTACAGATTTATTGTGCATCGGAGAAATGGGAATTGCGAATACGACGGTTGCGGCGGCAATTTATTATGCGCTGTACGGTGGACGACCAGAAGATTGGGTGGGGGCAGGTACAGGTGTTGATGAGGCCGGCTTGCAGCGCAAAGTGGATGTTGTTCGGAGAGCTGTTGGAAGAGCAAATGTAAGCCGGTCAAATGGTCTTGAAGTTTTGCGCAGGCTTGGTGGGCGAGAGATCGCAGCCATGTGCGGCGCAATTTTGGCTGCACGGGTTGAACGAGTACCAGTTATTATTGACGGGTTTGTTGCGACATCATCAGCCGCAATTTTGCACTCAGTCAGTCCGACTGCAATTGATCACTGCCTTTTCTCTCATGTTTCAAATGAGCAAGCCCATGCCAAGGTTCTCAAAAAGCTTGGGAAAACGGCGTTGCTGGACTTGGGCATGCGATTGGGCGAAGGAACAGGCGCCGCGCTCGCAGCTGGCATAGTAAAGTCAGCGGCGGCTATGCATTCAGGCATGGCAACTTTTGAGCAAGCTGGCGTTTCAGCAAACGAAAACTAGCTAAAACCTATGGTTTCTCATTGAAATTTTCAGACTTTCTGAAAACTGCACTTTTCCTAGGTTGCGTTGCTATGGCTGTAGTCTGGTTAAATGGAGAAGAATGGGAACCATTGGGAACTGGTTTCTACGTTGTTGACGGAGATAGCTTGAAGCGCGGAGACCTTAGAATACGTCTTGCGGGCATTGATGCTCCGGAAACCGAACAGACATGCATTAAAGACGGCAGAGCGGTCACATGCGGCACCCAGGCCAAACAACACTTGTCGAAGTTGTTGGCAAATCAGGACATTGTTTGCAGCAACGAGGGAAATGACAAGCACGGGCGGCAACTTTCAATTTGTAAAATTGACGGCGCAACAGTTGTCGGAAGTGAGGCGTTGGTGGTGGCAGGTTTACAGAATTCTATTAATGCTCAAATGGTGCATGATGGCTGGGCTGTTGCATATGGCGACTACATCGCATTGGAAATTTTAGCAGCGATTGCGAAACGCGGGCTTTGGGCGCTTGAATTTGAAGAACCAGAACAATGGCGCCGTGAGAATGGTCTAAACTAATGTCAAACAATTCATTTGATACGCTTTTGCATGACATTCGGCAGTGTCGAATTTGTATTGATACGCCTTTGAAAACACCTTTGATGCACGAGCCAAGGCCTGTGTTGATGGTCTCTAAAACGGCTAAAATATGTATTGCGGGGCAGGCGCCAGGCACACGTGTCCATGCGTCAGGAAAGCCGTTCACCGATGCATCAGGTGTACGGCTTCGAAACTGGTTAAATCTTGATGAGAGTCAATTTTACGACGACTCAAAGGTGGCAGTTGTCCCAATGGGCTTTTGTTTTCCGGGACAAAATGCACGTGGTAGCGATTTGCCGCCTCGCAAAGAATGCAGAAATAATTGGCACGATGACTTGTTTGCCACCATGCCCCAAATCGAATTGATGTTGGTGATTGGCCAATACGCCATGAACTATCATCTGGGAGGCAGCATGAAGGCCAATCTCACAGATACAGTTAGTGCTTGGCGTGAGTATTGGTACGCTCCTTTAGAGCCCGAGAAGCCCCGAATTATGCCACTTCCTCACCCATCCTGGAGGAACAATTCCTGGCTCAAAAAGAATACATGGTTTGAGCAGGATGTAATCCCGGTATTGAGACAGGAAATTGCTCGCCTAACGTAACATGCACTTAGGCACAGTAAACGGGCTGGAAGTGCTAAGAGGCATCATGTAAGAGATGCAAAAGTTCACTCGCTTCAGAGGGCACTATGGATAGAATTGATCGCAGCATTTTAGCAATCCTCCAAAAGGACTGCACTGTTCCTGTCGCAGAAATAGGCAAACGGGTTGGTTTATCAACGACACCGTGCTGGCGCCGAATTCAAAAAATGGAAGAAGACGGAGTTATTCAACGTCGGTCAGCTATTCTCGACCCAAATTCAGTCGGGTCTGGTGTAACTGTCTTTGTTTCCATTAGCACAAATCAACACAGTAAAGAGTGGCTGACACGTTTTGCCGAACTCATTATTGAGTTTCCAGAAGTCGTCTCATTTTATCGAATGAGTGGTCAGGTGGACTATTTGTTGAAGGTCGCCGTTCCTGACATTGCTGCTTATGACAAGTTCTACCAAAAACTGATCACGCAAATAGACATTTCGGACGTTAGCTCAAGCTTTGCGATGGAAGAAATTAAGAATACCAGCGAGTTGCCACTTGCATACATGTCACTTTCGAAATCACAAAGCTCTTAGCGCTTTAACCAGAGGAGCCTCCCATATGTTGCCTCACAGGCAGGTGCTGGTGCGCGATTTTGAAATTCGCGACGCTGACGCGGCATCTAACGTGTTTTATCGTGCCGTTCACATCGGGGCAAAAGACTTTTATGATGAAGCGCAGCGCATGGCTTGGGCTGGTGGAAAGCCCGAACCAGTGAGTTGGCAAAAGCGTTTGGAGGTACAAGTTGTAAAAGTTGCAGAACTGAACTCTATAGTTATTGGCTTTATGACATTGACCAAACACGGCAAGATTGATCTTGCCTTTGTTGCACCAGAAGCCATGGGAATGGGGATAGCCCGGAAGCTCTATTACGCCATTCTTGTGGAGGCAAAACGCCTCGGAATAAAAACGCTGACGACTGAAGCAAGTTTTCTTGCTCAGCGTTTTTTTAAAAAATACGGATGGCAAACACTTCAGCAGCAGATTGTTACGAGAGGTTCAATTGAGCTAACAAATTTTCTAATGAAATTGGAGGTATCAGAGATCGCTACCAATTCTGGCGGTGATCACTCGGCAAAAGTTGCAAATGGCGTTGCATGACAACGCCAATGCAATATTTGGAATTAATAGGTTCGCATAAGTCCAACTAACTTACCTTGAACGGCAACTTGGTCTGGTCCAAAAATCCGGGTTTCATAAGCCGGGTTTGCTGCTTCCAAGGCAACTGATCCGCCTTTTTTACGCAAGCGTTTCAGTGTTGCTTCTTCATCGTCTATAAGAGCCACAACAATGTCACCAGTATCCGCAGATTGACCTCTTTTGATGACCACCGTGTCGCCATCCAGAATGCCTGCTTCAATCATGGAATCTCCACGCACTTCCAACGCAAAATGCTCACCAGCAGTAAGCATATCTAAGGGAACTGGAATGGTATGACTATGACTCTGGATCGCAGAAATCGGTGTACCAGCCGCAATTCTACCCATAACGGGAATTGTAATGGTACTTCCATCATTGTCGTTAGATGTGTTTTGGTCGAGAGTAGGCGCTTCTGGCTTCTTACCAAGGCTGCCCTCAATAACACTGGGTGAAAACCCCTTGCTTCTCGGAGCCGCTAGGCTTGGTGATACGGATTCCGGTAGCTTGACGATTTCCATGGCTCTCGCCCGGTTTGGCATACGCCTTAAAAAGCCACGTTCTTCAAGGGCAACAATTAAGCGGTGTATTCCCGATTTGGACTTCAAATCGAGTGCAACTTTCATCTCGTCGAAAGAGGGAGGAATGCCAGTTTCTTTAAGACGTTCATGAATGAACATCAGGAGTTCATGTTGTTTTCGCGTGAGCATGGTTCGATATCCTACAGTCTGAGGGTCCACCATCGTGTGCATTACAATAATAAGAATCAGATGTGTACAAAACATGAACACTGTACATGTTCTTGACTTGTTCTGCAAGAGATCTGCGGAAACATACGTAGAACATCAGTATCAACGGGCAGTCTTAACTGCGAAGAAGAAGCACATCTACAAGAGAGCCTGAGGCAGATTCTGGTGCAAAAGGTGGGCGCACTATCAACGCATTTGCTTGGCGAAATACTGCTAGCATTGAGCTGTCTTGTTTACTCATGGCAGTAATTTTTGGAAGTTCGGTTGCCGATACCTTCAGATCTATGTGAGCACGCAGGTAATCCTCGCGTCGATCATTTGCCTTAAGTGGATGCGTTAGACGCGCTTTGGAAAATTTAATTTCTTTAGATTGCCCAAGCCATGCATTTATCAATGGTGCAAGAAAGAGCTCGGCACAGACCATGCTTGAGACTGGATTTCCAGGAAACCCTAGAAAAACTATTCCATTCACTCTTCCAAACATGAGTGGCTTGCCAGGGCGCATGGCAATTTTCCAAAAGGCAAGTTCAAGCCCAGCATCCTTGAAGGTCTCTTGTACAAGGTCATGGGTTCCTACCGAAGCACCACCTAGCGTCACTATGGCATCGCATTTTTTCGTCTTGGCTGCATCCAGTGCATTTGAAAGAGATTGTTTTGTATCTTGTGCAATGCCAAGAGGAACAGGTATTCCGCCCAGCTCCGTAATCCTGGCAGCAATGCCGAAATTATTCGAAGCAACGATCTGGTCCGGACCGATCTCTTCGCCTGGCATTACCAACTCGTTTCCTGTCGCCAATACACCAATGCGTGGTTTTCGAATAACGGGAACATTTGGATGGTTCATACTTGCTAGCAACGCTATGTCCGCAGAGCAAAGCTTGGTGAACTGATCAATGAGTTGATCACCTTCAGAAAAATCCAAGCCCGATTTTCTTACAAAAGCTCCAAGTTTGGGGATCTCGGTTGGTTGAATTTCGCCGGATTCCAAAAGCTCAGCGTCTTCTTGTATTAAGATGGTATCCGCCCCGAAGGGCAAAGGAGCGCCGGTGAAAATACGAACAGTTTCGCCCTCAGCAATTGCCTTGGAATAGGAATTACCAGCAGCAACTTCGCCAACAAGACGCAGAGGTTTGTCATGAAATTTTAAATCAGCATGTCGAACAGCATATCCATCCATTGCAGACGCATTGAATGGCGGTTGGGTTCGATTGGCGGACAGAGAATTGCCAGCAATTCGCAAGTGGGCGTCTGTCAAAGGAACTTGTTCAGCGGGTAGAGGCGCTATATCGGCTAATATTTGTTGCCGCGCATCTGCGACTGGAAGCAAGGACATGTTGCAAGTTCCAATTCAGGTTCTGTCCGCGCGGTAAGTGCCGGATTTCCCGCCGCTTTTCTCTAGCACCCGTATACCTTCAATGCGCATACCACGGTCTACGGCTTTCGCCATGTCGTAGATTGTCAGACAGGTAACAGAAACTGCCGTTAACGCTTCCATTTCAACACCGGTTTGGCCATTCACCTTAACCATTGCTTCAACATACAGGGCGTTCTCGTTTTCTATTGGTTCAATGTTGATTTCAATTTTGCTGATCAATAGCTGGTGGCAAAGAGGCACTAATTCGTGTGTGCGTTTTGCAGCCATGATGCCGGCAAGACGGGCGGTACCTAGAACATCACCTTTTTTAGCATTACCAGAAAGGATCATGGAAAGTGTTTCCGGTTGCATCTCGACACGGCCTTCAGCCAAAGCGATACGGTGTGTGACAGCCTTGTCTCCGACGTCTACCATATTGGCTTCGCCGCTATCATTCAGATGGGTTAGTTGAGACATTCAAGCACCAGTGAGAAGAGTTCGAGTAGCGATTTCAACGTTATCTTTGCGCATCAAACTTTCGCCGACTAAAAACGTGTTAATTCCAGATTTCCTCAAGCGCAAAAGGTCCGCGTGGGCGTTGATACCGCTCTCTCCAACAAGAAAACGGTCTTTAGGAACCATTTTCGAAAGTCGCTCACACGTGCTCAAACTTGTCTCGAATGTATTCAAATTTCGATTGTTCACGCCAATAAACGGCGCTGACAAATGCGAAAGGGCGCGGTCCGTTTCTTCTTCATCATGTACTTCAATTAATGCATCCATTCCAAGTTCAAATGCTGTGTCCTCAAGGGCTCGCGCCTGATCATTCGTGGTGCAAGCCATAATTATTAAAATGCAGTCTGCGTTCCATGCACGCGCTTCGTGCACTTGATACGTGTCAAGCATGAAGTCCTTCCGAAGCGCTGGTAGGTTGGTCGCCGCTCTGGCTGCTAACAAGAAGTCTGGTTGGCCCTGAAAGGAGGGTGTGTCGGTTAAAACCGACAGGCAGCTCGCGCCACCTTGTTCGTATGCTTTTGCCAAAAGCGGTGGGTCAAAGTCATCACGGATCAGACCCTTTGAAGGGCTTGCCTTCTTTACTTCCGCAATTAGCGCGAAAGAGCCTGCATTAGCCCGCGTCTCTAGGGCTCGTTTAAAGCCACGAACAGGAGACGCGTCTGCAGCCATTCCTTTCAAATCCGCTAGAGATGTTTTTGATTTTGCCGCAGCTACTTCTTCAAGTTTATAGCGACAGATTTTTTCTAAAACGCCATGCATCAGGCCGGTCCAAATGAAGAGGAGGTTTTCACGAGCGCTTCCATGCTGGAAAATGCACTACCGCTATCAATACTTTTGCGCGCCATTTCTAGACCTTCAGACAGCGATTCCGCTTTTTCGGCAACGACAGCTGTTGCAGCAGAATTGATCAAAACAATATCTCTATGAGCCGAAATTTCACCCAGCAAAACATCTTTCAGAGCTGCGGCATTGTGATCTGCGCCCCCTCCGATAAGGTCCCTTGGGTTGGCTTTTTTTAAACCCAATTCTTCTGGATTGATTACAAAGGACTTAACCTCTCCATCTACCAGAGCCGCACACTCGGTCGTTCCAGTCGTCGTGATTTCGTCTAAGCCATCAGAGCCGTGCACGACCCAAGCTTTCTCTGAACCGAGCCGTTGCAAGGTACGGGCTAAGGGTTCCAGCCACTTTCCATCAAAGACACCAACCATTTGGTGACGAACAGATGCAGGGTTGGACATTGGTCCAAGCAAGTTGAAGATGGTACGTGTTCCAAGCTCAACCCTTGCAGGGCCAACATGCTTCATCGCGCTGTGATGAGCCGGAGCGAACATGAAGCCCAAGCCAGCCTCATTAATGCAGGTGCTTATCTGCTGAGGTGTTAGGTCAAGGTTTACGCCAAGCGCCATTAAGGTATCCGCAGCACCTGACTTAGAAGATAGAGCGCGATTTCCGTGTTTTGCGACTGGTATTCCCATGCCTGCTACAACAAAACTTGAACAAGTAGAAACATTGTAGGTTCCTGACGCGTCTCCACCTGTTCCTACCAGGTCTACGGCACCCAACGGTGCTTTCACGCGGACCATCTTTGCGCGCATGACTTTTACAGCGCCTGCAATTTCGTCAATTGTTTCACCTCGAACACGCAATCCCATCAGCAGCGCCCCAATTTGTACGGGTGTCGCATCACCGGACATAATAATGTCGAAGGTTTTTTCCGCTTGTTCCTGAGTGAGCGAGTGACCATTCGCCACGCTCGCCAGAGTGTTTTTCATATCAAACATGCATTACTCGCTTACATTCCCCATAAAACGACAAAATTCCCTTTAAAGTTGTAACAACCTTAGTTGTAATAATATTTTAATACATCTCTGGGTCATGCATTGGAGCCGCGTTACAACCTGCAGGGAAAAAGTCCGCTTCTTGTCAAACCAATGACACTGCCTGGCACAGATTAAGTTCCAGTACCTTATAACAGGAGTTGACTATGTTTCTACAAATTACACCAGATATGTACTCTGTATACGAGCGGCAAATAGAAGAAATGTTTGACTTAAGGCACCGCGTGTTTTGTGGCAGGCTAGGTTGGGTAAAAAATTTGTCAGGAAGTGATCGAGATCACTTTGATGATTGTGATCCTACATATGTTGTAAAACTTGCCTCCAATCGAAAAGTTGTTGCGGCAGCTCGCTTACTTCCAACGGTTGGTCCAAACATGTTGCGCGATGTGTTTCCCGAATTGGTTCAGTTTGATCATATGCCGCAGGCCGATAATATTTGGGAGTGTTCTCGTTTCGCTGTCGATACAGAGTACATGATGCGCAATTGTGGTTATGAGGCAAGTTCCGTCGCAGTCCAATTATTCGCATCATTGGTCGAGTTTGGTTTGTCAATTGGATTAAGCAAAATCGTAAGCGTTTCTGAATCTCGGATCGAGAGAATTATTCGCAGAAGCCGTTGGCCTGTTGAACGTCTTGGTGACCCACAAATTATTGGGTCAACTCGAGCCGTGGCTCTCTCTGGAGAGGTTTCAGAGTTTGCACTGCACTCGATCATGAATAAAGCCGGGGGGCAAGAACCGCTTCTTTTTCAACCTGTTGTGCAAAAGCGGCTCGCAGGGTACCTTTAAGGGTGTTGGGTTGCGGAGCGATTTTAGAAGATTGCTCCGCATTAAAAAGGGGGGTGACTGTGGAACTCGGTGAGCTTCATACATATTTGCAGACTAGCGTTGGAAAGCTCAAATCTTGTAATTCGCTTTACGAGCTTCGAGGGTCATTTGTTGGCGTAATATTTCCGTTTGGATTTCAACAATTTGCCTATACACGATTTTCAGGTGAAGATATTCTTCCTGATCACTCTGTTTATACGTATGCGCAGGAATGGACAGAGATTTACCTAGGTTCCAATTTTCATGAAATTGACCCGATTTCGATTAGGGCAAATCGTGAATCAGAATCCTTTTTTTGGTCTGCCGATGATTATGTTGATGATATCGATTTAACTAGTTTCTTCTCACAGGCTGGAGAGTTTGGTTTGAATTGGGGTGTAACAACGCCTCTAAAAACATCACAAAATGCACACGCAATTCTAACTTGCTCCGCTTCAAGCCTTTCAAATTGTCCAGAAGGTATGAATGAAATTCAACTTGTTACATGTTGCAGAGTTTTGTCGGAGGTCTTTCATCAGTGTGCGTTGTCTATTTCAGATGGCAATGCAATGGAGCTGCGACCGCGAGAGCGTGAAGTTTTGGCACTTAGCGCATTTGGAATGTCAGGCAATGAAATTGCAACGGTTCTTGGCATATCACCGATTTACGTCTCAGAAGTTTCTCGGAACATGATCCAGAAATTTGGCGTGCGAAATAAGCTTGCAGCGCTTTGGAGAGCCAATGAGTTGGGGCTTTTAAGCGAAAAAAATGACCCATAAATATATTATTCAACCTCAAATGATTGTCCTTTTAGAAAAACTACCGAACGCATTTTTGAGAATTAATTTTATATAACCATCTGAAATGTATATAAAATTTATTTTTTCAGTCATTTTATTCTAATTTTAATGAGAGGCTAGGTCTCAAATAATAGGAATTGTATGTATTCTACCCATATTTTTAAGGGTTGATATATCGGATTCAACGGTTTACCTCTGCAACCACAGGCAGTAAGTTTGAGGTGAATATGTTGTCAGTGCAAAAACAGCCAGACTCCACGATGGTCGTACCAAATGCACGTGCAGCACTTGATGCTGATTTTCACGTAGGTCAAAAAGTACGCAAAGCACGTAAAGCCATGGACATGAGTCAGACGGAACTTGGAAATTTGCTTGGTGTCAGTTTCCAACAAGTTCAAAAGTACGAAAAGGGCAGTAACCGGATTGGTTCAGGACGTCTTTGGGAAATTTCGCGGGTATTGCGCGTACCTATTGACTACTTTTTTGACGGCATTGACGATGAAGTTTCATCGGAAAGCGCAGTTCCATGGTGGTTGTTGGATTTAGCAAAGCAGATCGAAGCAATAAAAGATGAAAAACTACAGAAGCAGATCATCAGTTTGATCGAGACGTGTTCAGATAAAAAATAATCTATTGGGCCAATTGGGCATCAAAAGACAATTATTGCAAATGCACCCTTTCGAAAAGTTGGGGTGCGTTTTTGTATCTTATGCTGCTACTTGCGGGCGATTCACTTTGTTAAAGTCGCGCGCTAAGTCTATGAAATTAGAAATAATTTTATCACCGTGCTCTGATGCTATGCTCTCAGGATGAAATTGAACGCCATGTACTGGGTGGCTTGTGTGCGACAGTCCCATCAGACTGCCATCATCTGTCTTTGCGGTTATTTCAAGAGTTGACGGAAAAGTTGCTTCTTCAACGACCAAGGAATGGTATCGCGTTGCCTGGAATGGAGAGGCAATGTCGGCAAAAACGGTTGCTTTGTCATGAACAACGTCACTCAACTTGCCATGCATGAGACGGTTGGCGCGGATAATAACACCACCATAAGCCTGTCCGATCGATTGCATTCCCAAGCAGACGCCAAAAATCGGAATTTGACCATTTGCTTTGCGAATAACATCTAGGCAAATTCCAGCTTCATTTGGAGTGCAAGGCCCTGGTGACAAGATGATACCTTCAGCCGCCTTCGAGAGCGCGTCAGTTGCGCTGATCTTGTCATTTCTGACAACCTCCATCTCGACACCAAGTTCACCGATGAGATGCACTAGATTGTAAGTGAAGCTGTCATAATTATCGATAACTAGGAACATAGGTGCCCCCCAATGGCTGCAAGGTATTTATTGGCGCCGGACATTTTATTGACCGCGAGTTGTGCTTGACGCAAATCTAACCGCTTCTTCGGCAGCCCTGAAAAGGGCCTTAGCTTTTTGAATGCACTCTTTTTGCTCCATCTCTGGAATTGAATCCGCCACAATGCCGGCCCCCGCCTGAACGTACATCTTGCCATTTTTGACGACAGACGTCCGTAAAACGATACATGTATCCATGTTTCCATCAGCAGTGAAATAGCCGACTGCGCCGCCGTATGGGCCGCGTTTGTCGCTTTCCAGCTCGTCAATGATTTCCATTGCACGCACTTTGGGAGCGCCCGACACCGTTCCGGCTGGGAAACCCGCCGAGAGCGCATCGATAGCATCATACTCGTCTGAGAGTTCTCCAATGACGTTGGAAACGATATGCATGACCTGGCTGTAATACTCGAGGAAGAATTGGTCTGTGACTTCCACACTACCAATTTTGGAAACACGGCCAACATCATTTCTACCCAAGTCCAAGAGCATGAGATGCTCAGCTAATTCTTTGGGATCAGCCAATAATTCTTTGGCAAAAATGGCGTCTTTTTCGGGCGTATCACCCCGAGGACGTGTTCCAGCAATTGGGCGAATTGTTACTTCGCCATCTCTAGCGCGCACCAAAATCTCTGGACTTGAGCCAACAATGGCAAAATCACCAAATTTTAGAAAATATAAGAATGGTGCAGGGTTTACCCGTCGCAAAGCTCTGTAAAGCGCAAACGGTGGCAGCGTGAATTCTGTTTCAAAACGTTGAGATAAGACGACTTGAAAGATATCACCAGCAGATATGTACTCTTTGGCTTTGTGGACCATTTCATAATACTGTTCAGGTGTCGTATTCGACTGCATGTTGATTTTCAAATCAATCTCATCAGCGTCAAGGCTGCGCTCTAAAGGCGCGTCCAGGCGATCAACGACCGTTGTGAGGCGATCCACCGCGCGGGCGTAAGAAGTCTCGGCATTTGCATCACTATCAGGTCTGATTGGAGAGATGAGAGTTATTTCATCTTTCACATTGTCGAAGATTACGATTATCTGCGGTCTGATTAGCAATGTATCGCTGAGATCCAGGGGATCATGACCGGGTGCTGGCAACTCTTCCATCAAACGCACATTGTCGTAGCCAAGATAGCCGAACATGCCAGCAGCCATTGGGGGCAGGGAATCTGGAAGGTCAATCTTTGATCCGTCAAGGATATCACGCAAGGCCATCAAAGATGGCTTTTCAAGCTGAACCAAAGTGTCATTGGCCAATTGTTCGGGAGACCCTGACCAAGCCGTGTTCGCAATTGTTTTGAACACAAGGTCTGGGTTCATGCCAATAATCGAATAGCGCCCGCGCACGGCGCCACCTTCAACTGACTCCAGCAAAAAGCAGTGTTCTTCGCCGCGTGAAAGCTTCAACATTGCTGAAACAGGTGTTTCTAAATCTGCAACTAGCGTTGTCCAGATAACCTGAGGTATACCCTGCTTATAAGTTTCAAGAACGGCGTCTTTTTGCGGTTCAATTAACATGACAGGGAATTATCCTTCTCGTCTATTGGTACTGGCCTTGGCCTTCATTCGACAGCATTTGTGTCAAAAGAGGTTGGTTTAGTGTTACGCCAAGGTTGCCCTGAAGCTCCGCAACATACTGCTGCAACAATTCACCTTCGATTGTGGGACCTGCAGCCTGAGCGATCTGTTGAGTGGCCTGTTCTTCAGCAAAATAAGCAGGCACGGTCGCATCAGTCAGTTGGAAAATCAGGCGTTGTGCCGGATCAGAAGGTGTCATTGACGCGAATTTATTAAGTTTTGCGTCGAAAATTGCAGTAACATTTTCTGGTGTCAGCCCTTCGGTTGGAGCAACACGTGTAATGTTATCGATAGTATTTACAGCCTTTACCCGAGCTTGCGCTAGTGCTTCGAAACTAACAGAAGAAGTAAGGTTTCCGGCAATCCCAGCGGCCAATTTGTCCAGAGCTTTCGCTGTCTCGTCACGAATCCAGTCAACTGAAAGACGATCAGTTACTTCATCGATTGTTCTGTCTCGCTCTGGAGTTAGACCTGAGACCTCGTACCACACAAATTCATTGTCACCTTCAAGTGGTGGATTCTCAACACCAACTTCACTCTCGTAGACCCCGGCCAACAAATCTGTACTCAATGGTAGATCATTGATCACGTTTGAGTTGGTGTCGAGGCCGTTGCGGTCCACCCCATCGATGCTACGAAGTGTGAGGTTATTTGTTCCAGCAACTTCGCTGAGCGAAGCACCGCCAGCAATTCCATCTTCAACCATGTCTCTCACGTTAAAGATTTGATCTATTGCCTCATCACGAGCAATTTCGCCTTTGATTTCTATCGCGACGTCTTCATATGGTCTTGTCGAGGCTGGTTGAACTTCTGCAACAAACGCCAAAACAGCTCCAAAGCGTCCTTCAATGACCTTGGTCACACCGTTTTCACCAACGCTAAATACGGCATCAGCAATGGTTTGATCGATCATGTCTTCCTTTGCAACCAACCCAAGATCGATATCGGATGCTGAAACGTTTCGTTCTGCCAGAGTATCTTCCCAAGAAGTACCAGACGCAAGCTTTGCACTGGCCGCGTCAGCTTCTTCTTTCGTTGGGAAAACAAGTTGTTGGACGCGACGCTGCTCTTCCTGAGAGAACCTTTCAGCCTGCTCATCATAAACGCGGCGCGCGTCTCCATCTGACACAGCGTCCGCATCAATTAAATCAGCAAGCGTAAGATGAATTAGGGATACCGAGCGATATTCCGGAGCTCGATAAGTCGAAGTGTTTGCTTCAAAGTATGATTTCAGATCACTTTCGGAAGGCTCAGGGAGCGAACCTAAATCTGTAACATCCATGGAAATCGTGCGAATTTTACGTGTTTCAGCACGGTAGGAATGCAGTGCCTGAAGCAGTGTGTCGGGCACCCCGATACCACCAGAAATTCCTAACGCAATTTGTCGGCGTTCCGAAAACGAGCGTTGATCTGAAACAAATTCGCTCTCTGTCATATTATTGGACTGAAGAATTTGCTGTAAGAATGTACGATCAAACTGTCCGTCAGGGCCGCGGAACGATGGATTGTTGACAATATCACCACGAAGTTTCTCGTCGGACACACCAAGATTGAGTTTGGTGGACACGTCATCCAATGCCGCTTCGCTTACGAGTGATGACATCACCTGGTTGGGGATCCCAAACGCGACAGCCTGTGAGAGGCTTACCGGCTGCTGAATTTGACGCTGAACACGTGATATCTCAATAGAGAGGGCACGATCAAAGCGCTGTGCGCTCACATCGGTTTCTCCGACAGTCGCTACTGTTGTGCGATTGATCCCGCCGATAAAGTCATTGACGCCCCAAATCGCAAAGCTAAGGACCAAAAGACCGATAAGAACTTTGGCCACCCAAGTGCTGGCCGATTTCCGCAATGCATTCAGCATGGCTTCCCCTGAATTTTAAAAAGCCGAACCAGCCGAAATAGCTGGTCCGGAATAGAATTGACGTTTGATAATCAATTTGTGGAAACAAGGAAAGGCAATTTTGGGGCTAGCGGGAAATGTAGTTCCATCTAACTCAAACTAGGAGAGGGTTTGGCAACATTCTAAAGCAGAGATCTTGCTCTTGCACGAACCGATGGAGCCTCGTCCTCCAGGCCAGAAGTGAGTGCATTTACGGCTAAATTTGAAAAACTTTATGCGTGTTCGAAATCACTATTAGTGCATTGAGCGACCAAGCACGCAAAAAGGGTTTCTCGTGGCGTAGTAAACCGTGCAGCCATTCACAAACATGTGATGCCTCACTAGCGCTAATCGTTAGGTTTTTTATCGACTGACATATGTGCAGTTGTGATTGCCAACAGTCTATCAGCGGCAGGCGTTCTATCAGTTGGTCAGATTGAGCCTTAGAAAAGGGCTTGTTTTGTTCAAGCCAAGCCTTGATCAGCCATGTCGCGCCATCAGACTGGTTTGTCTCTCCATTGCCAATTAAGAATATGAGCGAATTTACATAACCATCTTCATGCCCATGTGCGACCTCAATGTCAGTCAAGCTAGTAGTTGTACGACCATCAAATTTTGACAGCAGCGCGTGCAGTTCAGCCGGGTTCATTGCAATCTTCAGCCTTCCACGAAGAGATTTTAATACAGTCAATCAACGTCAGAGCGTGTCATGACACTCTAGCCAAGATCGTATGCCTTTGTTATCCAAACAATGATGAGGAATTCAGGGAGATAATGCATGAGCACGATCAAGCCATTGGTTGCGGGTAACTGGAAAATGAACGGACTGCGGGCTGACATATCCGAATTTGCGGCCATGGCAGGCGGATACACTGTTGATATGGCTGCAAAGGCGGATGCAATGATTTGCCCGCCCTTTACGCTGATCGCAGCCTTAGCGAACCATCCGGATGCAGGTTCATTGACGGTTGGTGCTCAGGATTGTCACACGTCTTCTTCTGGTGCTCACACTGGCGATATTTCTGCTGCAATGATTGCAGATTCCGGCGCATCAGCGATTGTTGTTGGTCATTCGGAACGCAGGACGGACCATGGTGAGACTGACGGGCTGGTGGCAGAAAAGGCATCTGCGGTTTGGGATGCCGGACTTGTAGCCATCATATGTGTCGGTGAGACTGAAACAGAACGGCGCAGTGGAGCCACATTAGATGTGGTTGAAACCCAGTTGCAGGGTTCTGTACCTGCTGGGGCGACAAATGAAAATACGGTCATTGCCTATGAACCTGTTTGGGCGATTGGAACCGGTCTAACCCCGAGTACTGATGATGTTGCGCAAGTGCACGCGCATATGCGCAAGTTGCTCGTCACACGCTTTGGTGACGCAGGGCAAAATATGCGTCTACTGTATGGTGGTTCGGTTAAGGCCGCAAATGCGCAGGAGCTTATGTCGGTTCCGCATGTGAATGGCGCACTGGTTGGTGGAGCAAGCCTTAAAGCGTCTGACTTCCTCGGTATAATTGCCGCAATCGATTAACTTCATTGCCGCTTTGTTTAGAATGCCCGCACCGCACAAAGTGCGGGCATTCTTTACTGTGAGAGGTTTTACTTCTTAATCATACCTTTTACGACACCAACGATAGCTAAAAGAACGCCGCCACCGACGCCACCGCCGGCGATTTGGCTGACGATTGAACTAATGTCCATTCCGCCACCGCCGCCCATGCCGAGAACGGAACTCAAGATTTGGCCGCCCAAACCGCCGCCAATGATGCCAGCTATTGAGTTGCCAAGCGTACCAAGGCTAATGTTCTTAAACAGACCACCAGCAACATTGCCGCCAACAGCGCCGCTAACCAATTGAATAATAAGTGGTAGTATGGATTCCATGTTATTTTTCCCCTAAGCCGCCTAGTCGAAAATCGACTCAGCTCACTATTAAATCGCAGTTTACGTTACGACAAATTGCCCATTTATTGTATTTTAGGCGGTGCGCTTGGCCGAAATTGCCTGTGACAGCACTCTTGGAACTATGAGTTTATGGAACGGCGATACAACCGCCAGATAGATTTTTCCGAATAGATTATGCCTACGAATAACTGTCGTCATCAGAACCGTGGTGGTGGAGTCCTTAGCAAACAATTCAACGATTATTCTGAAATCCAGATGCTTATCATCAAGTCCCACAACAATACGCTCGTCATTTTCTTCCAAGACAGGGAAAAATCCAATTGAATTAGCGGGCTGACTAGCCGTTTCCTTACCCATTTTTAGTCCAAATGGTTTCACCACTGCATTTCGAACTGAAAGCAACAACTCAAGCCATTTAGGCGATGAACCAAGGGTATTCGAAGCAATTGTGCGAGCAGATCTTTCACCATTTGGCAATTCGAGCTCAAAGGCATCCGCCCAATCTGCATTCGGAAGTGCAATGTTTGGAATTTCCGCTTGGACTTCGACGGGAAAAGGCATCTTCAGGAACTCCAACAAGAGTTAAAATCAGATAGATGGTTGGTTGACGCGTTTGGATAGTTTTTCGGCACTTTCTACCCGTTCTGAATAACGATCAACCAAATAATCGGAACGATCACGCACCATCCAGGTGAATTTCATCAATTCCTCCACGACGTCCACAATGCGGTTGTAGTAAGGGGAAGGTTTCATGCGACCATCTTCATCGAATTCACTCCAAGCCTTTGGAACTGAGGATTGGTTTGGTATCGTAACCATTCGCATCCAACGTCCAAGAATGCGAAGTTGGTTGACCGCATTGAAGCTCTGGGAGCCTCCACACACTTGCATAACAGCCAGAGCTTTGCCTTGTGTAGGGCGAACGCCGCCCAAAGTTAAAGGAAGCCAGTCTATTTGAGTTTTCATGATACCCGTCATGGCTCCGTGTCGTTCGGGAGATACCCATATCATCGCTTCTGACCATGTAGCCGATGCACGCAACTCGGCCACTTTCGGATGGCTCGCGTCCTCTGTATCAGGCATAGGTAGCCCAGATGGGTCGAACATCCTTGGCTCGGCGCCAAGCGCTGCCAGCAGTCGTTCCGCTTCCTCTGCAACCAGCCGGGAGTAAGACCGTTCTCGGAGAGAACCATAAAGTAATAAGATGCGTGGTGGATGTTGTGCGCCATCTGCCGGGGCTAGAAAGTCCGTCTTTAATGCGTTCAATTGGTCAGAAGTGATGTTTGGGAGATCTTTGGTCGAAGACATTTCTTTTTCCAGTGTAAAATTTTGTGTTCAGCAGGAACATGCAATTTCATTTATAAATGGGCGGCATAAATCTGATTGCCCCCCACAACAGTCTTCCAAGAGAAATGCAAGCAATCCTCGCAAGCCATCGAAATCAACAAAGTATCGAATGCTGCGGCCTTCTCGTTTACTTTTAATGAGGCCTGCGTTCACGAGCACAGACAGGTTGGCCGACATTGTGTTTTGGCGCACATCTAACTGTTTGCCGATGTCGCCAGCAGAAATTCCGGATTTACCTGCTTGAATCAGCAATCGAAATACATCCAGCCTTGTGGGTTGACTGAGGGCGGCAAAGGCATTGAGTGAATCTAATTTATCCATATATCATGATTAATTGATATATTAAATGCAGTCAAACGAAAAGGGCCGCTTTCGCGACCCTTTTGTATTCCAAAATTCGACTGTCAAACGTTAGCTGGCAGCTGCCGTACGCTGCTGACCAGAACGTTGCCGAGACTTCGAATGAGGCCTCCGGCTGTTATTCTGTTTCGGCCGGCTATGACGGTTTGGTTTATGTGGTCGGCCGGTTTTGCGTTCAGCCACTGCGGGTTCCTGACTTAGATCCACGGCTGCAACACCTTCCGGCGCTGAAATTACTGGAATGGTACGGCGGATAAGTTTTTCGACTGCTCTTAGAAGTTTCCGCTCTTCCGGTGCACACAATGCAATTGCATGTCCTGACGCGCCAGCGCGTGCTGTTCGGCCAATCCGGTGAACATAGACTTCGGCAACTTCTGGCAAATCGAAATTGATTACAAGATTAACGCCAGGCACATCAATGCCGCGTGCTGCAATGTCTGTCGCAATCAACACGGGCAGGGAGCCTTTGCGAAAAGCGGCTAGCGCTTTTTCACGTTGGCTTTGAGACTTATTACCATGAATGGCAGCAGCATCTATGCCGTCACTGATCAAACGCTTGGCAACCTTATCTGCGCCACGCTTCGTGCGTGTGAAAACGATTGTCTGCTCGCCAAGGCGTTCTTTCAGCATTTTGCTGGTGACAAACATTTTTGAAGGCTGCTGAACATGCATAACGCTTTGATCAATGCGATCAGCTGTTGTTGCAACAGGAGTGACTGAAATCTCGGCAGGGTCTTTCAGGTGCTGTTTCGTCAACTGCCGAATTTCTTTTGGCATTGTTGCAGAAAACAAAAGCATCTGACGTTCTTTAGGAACCATCGCAATGACTTTTCGGATGGCTGGAAGAAATCCGATGTCCAGCATCTGATCTGCTTCATCAAGAACCAAAGTCTCTACGCGTCTAAGATCAAGCGCCTTTTGATCAATCAAATCCAAAAGGCGACCTGGAGTTGCAACCAGAATATCTAGACCTTGTGCAAGTTTTTGTCGTTGCGGACGCATAGATACACCGCCCATAACAGTTGCACTTTTCAATGGCAGCTTAGCGCCATAAGTCCGTACCGCCTTTTCGATTTGTGATGCCAGCTCGCGGGTAGGCGAGAGGACCAATACACGCACGCTGTTGGCCTTCGTCGGGATCTTGTTTGCCATCAGGCGATGCAACAAAGGTAATGTAAAGGCCGCGGTCTTTCCCGTGCCTGTCTGAGCAATCCCGACTACGTCACGGCCTTTTAGAATGTGTGGAATGGCTTGCGCCTGGATAGGGGTTGGTTGCTCGTAGCCCTCTTGGGCAAGCGTGTTTAGAATCGGCCTATCGAGGCCGAGAGCTTCAAATGTCACTTAATGTCTTTCTGTTTGGCCCCAAAACCTGCTGAATGCAGAATTGCTGGCGGCGCATGGACTAGGTCAAAAAATGTCCCAGTCTGCGCGAGCTTAAAAATAAACTCATTGCTCAGGGACTATTGGGGGAGATAAATGGGTTATGCTAAATGCTAAGGTTTTCACCGGCACAACAGACAACCCTGTTCCAATGACGCGCTTATGCGCCCATGAATACGGCCAAGTCAAGGCATGAGATCAAATTGTATATATTGGGTTTTGCAACTTCATTTTTCATGCATTGACTTGTGTTAATGTCACACCCAATTAAATAAGACGAATATGAAGGCTGGAAACATGCGTATCTATCGTGTAGAAGCGCGCGCAACACACAGTTTCCCGACATAGGTATAAAATGTCCGCAGTTATTATTGTTATCCATTTGATGGTGGTGCTTGCACTTATTGCCGTCATTCTATTGCAACGTTCCGAAGGCGGAGCTCTTGGTATTGGCGGCGGCGGTGGCGGCGGTGGAGGCAACTTCATGACAGGTCGTGGTGCTGCAAACGCACTGAGCCGAGCGACAACATTTCTTGCAATTGGCTTTTTTGCGACATCAATCGCACTGTCTCTCATTGCAAATTTTGAAAACACTTCAGGCTCCATTTTGGACAATGTTCCTGGCTCTAGCGAGCTTGGCGGCAGCGGCAATGGTATTTTGGATGCGCTTCCAGGCGCGCTCCCAGAAACACCAGCGGAACCAACCGTTCCCGCAGCGCCCGTTTCAGAATAGGTCGATGGAAATATTTCTCTGGAAAACGCCCGTTTTTTGAACGGGCGTTTTCTTTTGTCTTTCCGAATCAATTTGACAGGCGTAAAGATCGAATCCCATGGCGCGATATATTTTCATAACCGGCGGTGTGGTATCTTCCCTTGGTAAAGGTTTAGGTTCTGCAGCTCTTGGTGCCTTGTTGCAGGCCCGTGGCTTTAAAGTGCGGCTGCGCAAGCTCGATCCCTATTTGAACGTTGATCCGGGTACTATGAGCCCGTATCAACATGGGGAAGTCTTTGTCACAGATGATGGAGCCGAGACGGATCTCGATCTTGGTCACTATGAGCGCTTTACCCAGCGCCCCGGCAATAAACAGGACAACATAACCACTGGACGAATCTACCAGGAAATCATCGCCAAGGAACGACGCGGCGATTATTTGGGTGCGACTGTTCAAGTTATTCCTCATGTCACTGACGCTATCAAGAATTTCGTGCGTGAGGGAAACGAAGATTATGACTTCGTTCTCTGCGAAATCGGCGGAACTGTTGGCGATATTGAGGCGTTGCCATTTTTCGAGGCAATTCGCCAGCTTGGTAATGATCTCCCGCGCGGAGATGCTATTTACATCCACCTGACGTTGATGCCCTTTATTCCGACCGCCGGCGAATTGAAAACCAAGCCCACGCAACACTCAGTAAAGGAGCTGCGATCAATCGGTATTCAGCCTGACATTTTGCTGGTGCGAGCGGACCGTGAAATTCCGGCAGATGAGCGCAGAAAACTCTCATTGTTCTGTAACGTACGACCGTCTGCGGTCATCCAAGCGCTTGATGTTGCTTCAATCTACGATGTGCCTCTATCCTATCATCATGAGGGTCTTGATGATGAAGTTCTGGCTGCGTTTGGCATAGAGAATACGCCAGAACCGGATCTGTCCGCTTGGGAAGAAATCTCGAACACAGTCAAGAATCCAGAAGGTGAAGTCACGATTGCGATCGTTGGCAAATACACCGGTCTCAAAGACGCCTATAAATCTTTGATGGAAGCTCTCGCACATGGCGGTATCGCGAACTCTGCAAAAGTAAATCTGGAGTGGATTGAAGCAGAGGTCTTTGAAAAAGAAGACCCAACTCCGTTCCTTGAACATGTTCATGGTATTTTGGTTCCAGGTGGATTCGGAGAGCGCGGCACTGAAGGAAAAATCGCCGCTGCCAAATTCGCACGCGAGCGCAACATTCCGTATTTTGGTATTTGTCTTGGAATGCAAATGGCGGTTGTCGAAGCTGCGCGTAGCTTGGCTGGAATTGAAAAAGCCTCTTCTTCCGAATTTGGACCAACCGAATTTCCTGTGGTCGGCCTGATGACCGAATGGACGAGCGGAAATGCATTAGTCCGACGAAGCGCGGATGGAGACCTAGGTGGAACCATGCGTCTTGGCGCTTATGACGCGGCGTTAACAACAGGATCAAAAATCGCTGAAATTTATGGCACAACCGAGATATCAGAGCGTCACCGTCATCGCTATGAGGTCAACATTGACTACCGTGAACGCCTTGAAGCTGCAGGTCTTGATTTTGCTGGTCTGTCTCCGGATGGTGTATTGCCAGAGACAGTGGAATTACCAGATCATCCGTGGTTTATAGGAGTTCAATACCATCCAGAACTCAAATCGCGTCCGTTGGACCCACATCCATTGTTTGCATCTTTTATAAATGCCGCGATAGAACAGAGCCGTCTCGTCTGACTTCAGATCAACAAAATCAGGAGCGTGTCCATGGACCATGCGCCCACGACCATCGACCATCTTGTGTTGCCCGTGCGCGACTTGGATTTGACCAGAGCCAGATATGAAGCCTTAGGGTTTACAGTAGCGCCAGATGCGCAACACCCGTTTGGCACAGAGAACGCCTGTGTTTTCCTTAAAGATGGCACCTATTTGGAGCCTCTTGCGGTTGCAAATCGAATTGTTGCAGAGGCCGAGGCCCGCCAGGCCAATCCGTTTGTCAAACGGGATCAGACTTATAGGTTCCGTGTCGATGAGGAAGGTTTTTCCTTGCTGGCGATGCATTCTGATGATGCTGCGAAAGACTTGGAGCGTTATCGGGAAGAGGGCTTTGGCTATTCAGATGTATTTCCATTTTCACGCAAAGCCAAAACTGCCAATGGTGATATAGAGATAGGTGTGAAACTTGGTTTTGCAGTTGATGACCGCGCGCCTGACGCCGGGTTCTTCGCCTGTGAACGTATGAACATGGATAAACTCTGGGTGGATAGCCGAACCACTCACGACAATGGTGTTATTGGGCTGTCAGCTGTGTTGACTTCAGAGGAAAACCCTACTGATTTTCAATACATCTTGCAGGCGGCGACAGGGATGCGAGACTTCGCGTCTTCTTCGAACGGCCTGTCATTCCATATGGATGGCGCTGATATTTTTTGTTTCACACCCACTGCTTTAGAACAACTTTTTGCAATTCCTTGCGCATCGGTAGGGCGTGGACTGCGCTTTGAAAGTGCAATTTTTAAGTGCAATTCCGTGAAGGCACTAAAGACCAAACTAGATGCTGTCGGTGTTGCAAATTTCCTTCATTTGGACCGTTTGGTTGTTCCAGCTGCGCCAGGGCAGGGCGTACCGTTTTTGTTTGAGGACGTTTCTTGATGAATGACCCGATTAAACCTAATTCAACAGTAGCGGTTGGTGACGCAACTTTTGCGAACAATGCAACATTTTCTTTGTTGGCTGGGCCATGTGCCATGGAAAGCAGGGGGCATGCTTTTGATATGGCTGGTTCCCTGAAGGAAATTACTGAGAAATTGGGCATCGATTTCATTTATAAAAGCTCTTTTGACAAAGCGAATAGAACCAGCATCTCCGCAAAACGCGGCGTAGGCTTGGAAAAAGCTATGGAGATCTTTTCTGACATTCGGAATGACATGGGGTTGTCTGTAGTCACCGACGTCCATGAAAGGGAACAGTGTGCCACTGTTGGTAAGGTCGTTGATATACTGCAAATCCCCGCTTTCTTATGTCGACAAACGGATTTATTACTTGCGGCGGCGGCCACCGGAAAAGTGATAAACGTAAAAAAAGGACAGTTTCTTGCGCCTTGGGACATGCAAAATGTAGTCAACAAGGTCGTTGAAAGCGGAAACAAGAACGTCTTGCTTACCGAACGTGGCGCAAGTTTTGGATACAACACTTTGGTCACCGATTTTCGGGCCCTGCCGCAAATGGCCGCAACTGGGGCACCTGTGATTTTTGACGCAACTCATTCTGTTGCGCAGCCGGGTGGTTTGGGAGGATCTTCCGGAGGCCAGCGCGAGTTTGCGCCGGTTTTGGCTAGAGCAGCAGTCGCCGTTGGAGTTGCTGGCCTCTTTATAGAAACGCATCAGGACCCTGATAGCGCTCCTTCTGATGGTCCAAATATGATCCGTTTGGAAGACATGTCGGCTTTGCTTGAACAGTTGCTTGAACTGGACCACGTTATCAAACGCGGCTGACACCTTTCCAATGTTGGACTGCAAGTGTAGACCAACTCGTAATTCGAATGCTCAAGATTGAGAGATACCTATCATGAAATTGTCTGATGCTTCGCTGTTGAAAGAGCACAGCTATATTGATGGTGCTTGGGTGGGCACACCTGAAGTTTCCGTTACAAATCCTGCGACTGGCGCAGAAATTGTCAAAGTCCCCAATTTAGGACGCAGTGAAACTGATCTTGCAATTGCTGCTGCAGATGAAGCATTCAAATCCTGGTCTAAGAAAACAGCAAAAGAGCGAGAAGCTCTTATGAAGGCTTGGTTCCGTGCGATAATGGATGCGCAAGAAGACCTTGCGCAGATTATGACAGCAGAGCAAGGCAAGCCAATAGCTGAGGCTCGTGGAGAAGTTGGGTATGCAGCATCTTTTGTTGAATACTATGCAGAAGAAGCAAAGCGTGTCCTCGGCGAAACAATTCCGCATTTTTCACATGGCAGCCGTGTGGTTTGTATCAAACAACCAATTGGCGTTGTTGGAGCTATTACGCCGTGGAATTTCCCGGCTGCAATGATTACTCGCAAAGTTTGCCCTGCAATGGCAGTGGGGTGCACCGCTGTGATCAAACCAGCTCCTGACACGCCTTTGACCGCTTTGGCGTTGGCCGAATTGGCGCATCGTGTGGGTATTCCAAAGGGCGTGCTAAATATTGTTACCGGTGATGCCGTCGAGATTGGAAAGTCTCTATGTGAAAGCCCAACAGTCCGCTTTATTGGATTTACCGGCTCGACGCCTGTTGGCAAACTTCTCATGAAGCAATCAGCAGATACCGTGAAGAGAGTTGGTTTGGAGTTGGGTGGAAATGCGCCATTCATTGTTTTTGATGATGCCGACGTGGACTCGGCAGTCGAAGGTGCAATGATTTCCAAGTTCCGCAACACTGGTCAGACGTGTGTTTGTGCAAACCGTATTTTTGTTCAAGATAGTGTGTATGAGGAATTCGTTGAAAAACTGGCTGCCAAAGTCGCGGATTTGAAAGTTGGTGCCGGAACTGAAGATGGCGTTACACAAGGTCCATTGATCAACGACCGTGCAATTCAAAAAGTCGAAAGCCATGTTGAAGACGCGGTGTCCAAAGGCGGCCAAGTTGTTATTGGCGGTAAACGTCATGCTCTTGGTGGAACCTATTTTGAACCAACCATCGTACGCGATGTGACCCGCGAAATGCGTGTTTCGACAGAAGAAACCTTTGGACCTTTAGCACCTGTTTATCGCTTCAAGACCGAAGATGAAGTTGTCGCTCTGGCAAACGATACCAATTCAGGGCTAGCTTCCTACTTCTATTCCCGCGATATTGGCCGGGTTTGGCGTGTGGCGGAAGCGCTGGAATACGGAATGGTTGGTATTAACTCTGGTCTCATTTCATCGGAAATGGTTCCATTTGGTGGTGTTAAAGAATCTGGACTGGGCCGCGAAGGTTCTCACCATGGTATTGATGAATTTGTAGAGACGAAATACATGCTGTTTGCTGGATTGGACAACTAGAAACATATGAGCCAAATCTATAAGATCGAAGCAGCAAAAGCCGCGCTGGTTCTTATCCAAGACGGTATGAAAATTGGCTTGGGCAGTGGGTCTACGGCCGAAGAATTCGTAAAAGTCTTGGCCCCAGTGGTTGCTGGTGGTTTGTCACTTATTGGCGTTCCGACCTCAATACGTACGGGCGAACTTGCAGAGAGTCTTGGTATTACCATTTCGACACTCGATGAGCATCCTGTGCTGGATTTGACCGTCGATGGTGCTGACGAGATCGATAGCCAAATGCGGCTGATTAAAGGTGGCGGAGCTGCCCATTTGCGCGAAAAAATTGTCGCAAATGCCTCAAAACAGATGGCAGTGATTGCAGATCATTCCAAACAGGTAGAAACGCTTGGACTATATCCATTGCCCTTGGAAATTTTGCCATTTGGATTCGCTTCCACAAAGATTGCAATCGAACAGCTTTGTTCTGAACGGTTTGGATTGAAAGGCGATTTTGCATTGCGACTTCGTGACGGAACGCCTGTTAACACTGACAACGGAAACTTGGTGCTTGATGCATCTTTTGGCCGTATTCCAGACCCAGAAGGTCTGGCAAAAGAATTGTCTCAGATACCAGGCCTTGTAGAACACGGCTTGTTTATCGATATGGCAAGTATTGCCTATGTTGCCGGGCCAGATGGTGTCACAACACTCCGGTAGGCATGGAGGAAATTGAATGATGGGGAAATACAAATGAAATACTTCTTCAAAATGCGCAGTGCATTGCTGGCGTTGGCTCTTATGGGAGCTGCTGCAACAGACCATGCTGTCGCACAAGAACCGGCAGATCCAGAGATCGTAAAAATGATGAACGATCCAAAGGCGCTGGAGATCGCAAATGAAATTTTGGAACTCTCTCGTGTGACATCCGGTTTTAACAACATTCTTCCTGAAATGGCTGAACGCACCAAACTTACTTTCACGCGGAGTGCACCTCAACTAGCCGTTCTCATCGCCGAAGTTACGGATAACGTTGCTATCGGTATGATTTCCAAACGCGTAAAATTGCAGGATGACGCAGCAAAACTTTGGACGCGTCGTTTCAATGTTGAAGAGCTTGAGGGTATTTTGGAGTTTTATAAATCTCCAGCTGGAACCAAATTCTCGCTTAGTTACGGCGCTATTTTACGTGACTCTGTGAACCTCACAAATGATTGGGGTGAAGAACTCGCACAAGAAATTGCTGCTAAAGTGCGCGTCGAGTTGGGATTGCGTGGGCATAAGCTCTAATCGCAAAATAATATATCTAGAAAGTACGCCATTGTTGGGAACGTTTAATGCAAGAGTTTGACTATGATCTGTTCGTAATAGGCGCCGGTTCTGGTGGTGTTAGAGCAGCACGTATTGCGTCCCAATATGGTGCGAAGGTTGGAATTGCTGAAGAATTCCGAGTAGGTGGCACATGCGTCATACGTGGCTGCGTTCCCAAAAAACTATTCACCTATGCAGCCCATTTTTCTGAAGACTTTGAAGACGCAGCTGGCTACGGCTGGTCTGTGAGTGAAGCCCAATTTGATTGGGCGACGTTAATTGCAAATAAAGACAGGGAAATAGACCGGCTGAATGGCATTTATATTTCCAACTTGGAGAAGGCCAATGTGGAGGTATTCCATTCAAGGGCTATAATGCGTGACCGCCATTCGGTGTTTCTCGTCAATGAAGAGCGCCATATAACGGCTAAGAAAATACTGATTGCAACCGGTGGGACACCAAATTTCGATTCCAGTATTCCCGGGATTGAACACACCATCAGTTCAAACGAAGCCTTTCACATTGAAGAATTTCCGAAAAAGGTTGTGATCTCAGGTGGCGGTTACATTGCGTTAGAGTTTGCATGTATTTTCAATGGCTTAGGTGCGGAAACTACTGTAATCTACCGTGGCGAGAAGGTTCTGCGCGGGTTTGATGATGATGTGCGTGATCTGGTTCAACAATCCATGATTGACCGTGGCATTAATATTATTTGTGGCGATACATTCTCAAAAATCGAAAAGACCGATGGCTGGTTGGTCGGGCATACAAAGGCAGGCCTTGCTCTTGAAGCCAATCAAATCATGTTCGCAATTGGACGTTCTCCCAATACAGATGGACTTGGTCTTGCAAAAGTTGGGATCGAATTGAATGGTAAAGGTGCCATCAAGGTCAACGAATATTCCAGGACTTCAGTAGAGAATATTTTTGCCGTTGGAGATGTTACAGATCGCGTCAATTTAACGCCCGTCGCTATCCGTGAAGGGCATGCTGTTGCCGACAATGAGTTTGGTGGCAAAGATATTATTGTCGATCACGCGAAAATCGCAACGGCTGTATTCACGACGCCTGAGATCGGCACAGTTGGTCTGAGCGAGCAACAAGCCCGTGAGCAGTATGATATTGTGGATGTCTATAAATCGAGCTTCCGTCCAATGAAGTCTATCTTGCCTGGTCGGAAAGATAAGATGCTCATGAAATTGATCGTAGATGGCAGCACAGATATTGTTCTTGGTTGCCACATTGTTGGTCCGGCATCCGGCGAGATGGCTCAATTGGTTGGTATTGCAGTAAAAATGAATGCTACCAAAGCAGACTTTGATGCCACCATGGCGGTACACCCAACGGCAGCTGAAGAACTAGTTACAATGAGAGAGCCAACAGCTCGCTATGAGCGATCCAACTGATTGTCATTGTATGACAGTTAATTAGACGATTTCTCTTGTAGCTCAGGACAGCAATACCAATATATGCGGGACCGCAATTGATGGAGTTATCATGTCTCAACTGAAACATTTCTTACAGCTAGTGCTCGGAGTATTTACAGGCATTGCTTCTCTAGTGGTCATGTTTGTAGTTGGCTTGTTAGCTGTTGGAGCCATGATCGTTACCAGTTTGGCTGTGGTCCTTCGAATTAAGTGGTTGCAACGGAAATTCGAAAAGCAATCTCCACAATCAAAAACGAATGATGGTTCTGCCGAAAAATATCGAGACATAAGCGCTACCAAAACCGAAGAAGGCAGCTACCGGGTTTCCGGAACATAACTGCCAACTTTAGCCACTAGCAGCCTTCGAGCGTTTCCTTAATCAGATGGTCCACAACAGCAATTAGTGCATCTTCTGAGGACTTCCCAGTGTCTACTGCTGCGGTGTACACACCCAGTTGCCTATCTGCACTGGTTCCCTGGTGAGCAATTTTTTGGCAATGTGCGATTTCTTCTTCACAGCCCAAAGCTTCTGCGTCTTCTGAGACTAAATCGACGAGTTCTTCAATGAGTTCGACATAGGGAACTGCTGTGCCTGCTCCAAAGTCGATTAATTTGCCTTTGACGCCATATCGTTGAGCGAGCCAGCGGTTCTCATTGATTAGGAAGTGAGAATATGTGCGCCAGCGTTGATTTGAGACGCGCAGACGATAGAGCATGCGTGCAAGGCAACGATACAGTGCGGCAACGGCTAGAGTGTCATCCAGGCGCGTACAAACATCAGTAATCCGCATTTCAAGCGTGGGGTACCTATCCGAGGGCCGTAAGTCCCACCAAACTTTTGTGGCATCCTCAATAACACCAGCCTTGACCAATGTTTCGATTGTTCTGCGATATTCGCCTGCACTGTCAAATGCGTAGGGTAAGCCGGTTCGGGGCATTTCATCGAATACAGACAGGCGGTAAGATTTGAGCCCGGAGCTTCGTCCTTGCCAGAAGGGTGAACTGGTGGATAATGCTAGAAGATGCGGCAAGAAGTAGGTCATTTGGTTGAACAGGTCATTGCGCATCGCTTCATCGTCAAGACCGATATGCACATGCATGCCGCAAATCATCATACGGCGCGCAACTACTTGTAGGTCTTTTGCTAGTTCGTTGTAGCGCTGTTTGTCAGTGTTTTGTTGTTGGTCCCATTTCGCGAATGGATGAGTTGAGCATGCTATCGGCGCCAGTCGATATTGACGTGCGGCATCTGCAACTGTTTTGCGTAAATTCTGTAGTTGAGATTTTGCTTCTGCCATCGTGGAACAGACAGGCGTCCCAACTTCTACTTGGCACTTCAAAAACTCTGGCGTCACATGGTCGCCGAGCAAATTTTTGCAACTCTCCATAAATTCGGGAGGTGGGTTCACCGCTAGGTTTCGCGTTTCTAAATCAACAAGTAGGTATTCTTCTTCTATGCCGAGTGTGAAAGCCGGCACCTTTCGTTGCTGGTCCATGGTTTGTTCGCTCCCATTTTATAATTTAGCCTGCCATAAACCGCTATAGAAATACAGTTTTTCAGATTGGACAGAAGTCTTATCTAAAATGACAACGGAAACCTTTGAAACCCGCAGCTTCTGTGTGTATATACCGCCACCCAACGAGATTGGGCGAGGGTGTCGCGATACGCGGACCCATTTTGAAATCAGTTAGGAGTTGATGACATGACCACTTGGAGCCCACAAAGCTGGCGCGGCTTCCCTGTAAAACAGGTCCCAAATTATCCGGATCAGGCAGCCCTTGAAGCGGCTGAAGAGCGTCTGTCTTCGTATCCACCGTTAGTTTTTTCGGGTGAGGCCCGCCGGCTTAAGGCACAATTGGCTGAAGTTGCCCATGGTAAAGGTTTTTTGCTTCAAGGCGGCGACTGTGCCGAGTCTTTTGCAGAGCATCATCCAGACAACATTCGCGATTTTTTCCGTGTGTTTCTTCAAATGTCTGTGGTGCTTACATATGCAGCAGCAGTCCCTGTCGTTAAGGTTGGCCGTATCGCCGGGCAATTTGCAAAGCCACGCTCTGCAGATACTGAAACCATTGGCGGCGAAGAGCTACCAAGCTACCGCGGTGATATCATCAACGATATCGACTTTACGCCAGGTAGTCGTCATCCAGATCCGGCCCGTTTGGAAATGGCATATCGCCAGTCAGCGGCAACATTGAACCTTCTACGTGCCTTTGCACAGGGTGGTTATGCTAACTTGGAACATGTTCACCGGTGGACATTGGACTTCTTGAAAGATAGCCCTCAGTCTGAGCGCTACGAAGAAATGTCCAACCAGATTTCCAATGCGTTGGATTTCATGCGTGCTTGCGGCATCGACCCAGAGAATACGGCTCGTATGCGGACAACTGACTTCTTCACTAGCCATGAAGCATTGCTTCTTGGCTACGAAGAGTCACTTACACGCGTCGACTCCACATCTGGAGACTACTATGCAACATCTGGACATATGGTTTGGATTGGTGATCGCACACGTCAGCCAGATCATGCACATGTGGAATTCTTCCGCGGCATTAAAAACCCGGTTGGAATCAAATGTGGTCCTTCGTTAGATGAAAACGAGTTGATCAAACTGCTCGATATCGTCAATCCAGAAGACGAAGCTGGGCGCGTTACCCTTATTGCTCGCTTTGGTCATGACAAAGTGTACGAAAATCTGCCGCGTCTCATTCGTGCTGTGCAAAAGGAAGGGCGTACTGTTGTTTGGTCATGTGATCCAATGCATGGAAACACCATCAAGGCAGGCACAGGTTATAAAACCCGTCCATTCGATCGGATTCTTTCGGAAGTGAATGCATTCTTTGATGTTCATGAAGCCGAAGGCAGCTATCCTGGCGGTATTCACATTGAGATGACGGGTAAAAACGTCACTGAGTGTACTGGTGGTGCGCGTGCAATTACTGATGAAGATTTGTCAGATCGTTATCATACGCATTGCGATCCACGCTTGAACGGTGATCAAGCGCTGGAGCTTGCATTCCTAATCGCTGATCGTTTGAAACGAAAGCGTTCTGGTCAAGTCAATGTTGCAAGTGATGCAGCAGAATAAGCAAACCTAATAGCAGGTATAAAAACTATTCAATGCCCCGGCCAATGGCTGGGGCATTTTACTGTTGAGCTTGGTCTCTTTGCGTGGAAACTACGTTAATGCAATTCTGAGGTGGCCAAATGTCAAAAGTTCTTAATGCCAAGTGCGCTTGTGGTGCGGTGAAAGCAAAAGCTAGCGGGCCGTTTCGAGATGCTACTGCATGCCATTGTGAAAGCTGCAGAAGACAATCTGGTCACTACATTGCAGCCACGCGGGTTGACGCATCTTCGCTTAAATTTGAAAATAAGACTCACTTGAAATGGTGGTACGCCACCGATGAAGCCAAACGTGGATTTTGCAGCGAGTGTGGATCGCTTATGTTTTGGCAGGCTGATGGGTCTGATCAAATCTCTATATTCATGGGGTGTTTGGATGCGCCAACAGGAATACAACTCACAAAACATATCTATCTTGAAGAAAAAGGCGACTACTACGAGGTATAGTGCTCGGCATAACCAATCGTCTGGTTGTGAATCTCAATTTACCCCAGTCGCTAGCTAATTTGATGAAAGAACCTCGAAAAGTGGGATAGACGCATATAGTTTCCCGCGCTAAAGGGGTGTTTATGACAAAAGAAGCACCTTCCCAACTCCGTGTAGCACTTGCTCAACTCAACCCAACGCTTGGCGATATTGCAGGTAATCTTGCAATCGCACGACGCGCGCGTGAGACGGCAAAAGAACAGGGCGCAGATCTGCTTTTGCTAACTGAGCTTTTCATCTGCGGTTATCCACCCGAAGATTTGGTCAAAAAACCTGCTTTCATTGAAGCATGTATGGAAGCGGTCAATGAATTTGCCAAAGATACTTCAGACGGTGGTCCTGGGGTCGTCGTTGGTACTCCATGGACAGAAGGCGAAAACCTCTACAATGCCATAGCGCTGTTGGACGATGGCAAAGTGCAGGGTGTCCGTTTCAAAGTAGACTTGCCGAATTACGGTACTTTCGATGAAAAACGTCTCTTTGCTGCTGGCCCCATGCCCGGCCCAATATCATTCCGTGGTGTTCGGCTTGGCGTACCAATTTGCGAAGATGCCTGGAATGATGAAGTTTGCGAATGCCTTATGGAGACCGGTGCAGAAATGCTCTTGGTCCCAAATGGCTCGCCTTATTGGGAAAACAAAGCTGAACTGAGGCAGCAAGTCCTGGTTCAACGTATTGTTGAGACCGATTTACCAGTGATTTATACCAACCAACTTGGTGGGCAAGATGAGTTGGTATTTGATGGTGGTTCATTTGTTTTATCTGGCGATAGAACTCTTGCTTTGCAGATGCCGCAATTCAAGGAAGATATCACAACAGTTACAATGACTGTAGAGCTTGATAACACAGGACAACGGATTTGGAAGCCGGAGCGCGGCACACTTATTGACTTGCCAGAGTTAGAAGATGCCCACTGGCAAGCATGTGTGTTGGGACTGAAGGACTATGTAAATAAGAACGGTTTTAAAAGTATCGTTCTCGGACTGTCGGGAGGTGTCGACTCCGCCGCCTGTGCCGCAATTGCAGTGGATGCTTTAGGCGCTGACCGTGTGCATTGTCTTATGATGCCTTATCGGTTTACCTCACAAGAAAGTCTCGTGGACGCAAAGAACTGTGCAGATGCACTTGGTGTCCGATATGACATCGTGCCAATTTCTGAGCCCGTTGAGGGTTTCCATAGCGCGCTTGAGGAACTATTTAAGGGAACAGAGTCTGGCGTTGCAGAGGAAAACATACAGTCTCGTGTTCGTGGTTCGCTTTTAATGGCAGTTTCCAACAAGTTTGGGCCAATGTTGGTTACAACGGGAAACAAGTCTGAGGTGTCCGTTGGGTACGCAACTCTTTATGGCGATATGAACGGCGGATTTAATCCGATCAAAGACCTCTATAAAATACAAGTTTACCGTCTTTGTGAGTGGCGAAATGAGAACTATCCCGATAGCATGCTTGGCCCTCAGGGCGAGGTTGTACCGTCAAACATTCTCACAAAGGCTCCAACAGCAGAGTTGCGCGAAAATCAGACGGACCAAGATTCGTTACCTCCCTATGAGGTTCTGGACGACATCTTGGAATGTCTTGTTGAAAACGAAATGCAAGTTGCCGAGATTGTTGAACGCGGTCATGATCGCAAAATTGTTGAGCGCATCGAACACCTACTTTACATTGCTGAATATAAACGTCGTCAGGCCGCACCTGGCGTGAAATTGACCAGAAAGAATTTTGGTCGAGACCGCCGTTATCCGATCACAAACCGGTTTAGAGATCGCGGCTAAACGATTCAATTGACTCAAAAATTGGGTCTTCCGAAAGGTATATTGCATGCTCGCGTTTTTACGCCAGAATGCGCCATGGCTTGTTGCTGGAATGTTACTGACATTCTCGTCCAGTTTCGGCCAGACGTTTTTCATATCGCTGTTTGGCGGACAAATTCGTGCTGACTTTAATCTGACCAATGGTGAGTTTGGAGGCGTATATCTGCTCGGAACACTTGGCAGCGCTGCCCTAATGGTCGTTATCGGTAAAATTGTTGACGTTTACACCCCGCGTCAGGTGGGGGTCGTATCTCTCCTAGGCCTTGCGTGTGCATGCGTAGCAATTTCGCTGGCCAATTCAGTGGTATTCCTGGTTTTCGCGTTCTTCCTTTTGAGGTTCTTTGGCCAAGGTATGATGAGCCATACGGCATTGACTGCCATGGGCCGTTGGTTTGACGCTACGCGTGGGAAAGCTGTCAGCATTACGAATACTGGCCATCAAATTGGTGAAGCACTGCTTCCTATCAGCATAGTGGGAATTTTGCTCGTTACAGGTTGGCGGCAAGCGTGGCTCATATATGCGGTTGCCATTGCCTTTGTTGCAATTCCCGCTTTGTGGTTGTTGTTTGGAAAAGACCGTGTGCCGCAAAATCAGGCGAGATTAGCAAGGAGCATTGCTGCTCGGCAGTGGAGTAGGGCGGAAATGGTGCGTGACCCGCTGTTCTGGATTGCTTCGTTCGGTTACTTATCGCCGCCATTTATTGGAACCGCAGTCTTCTTTCATCAGGTTTACATGGTGGAATTGAAGGGTTGGGAGCTATCTTGGTTTGCGAGCGGCTTTTCAATTTACGCAGTTGTTACGCTTGGGTTCGGTCTTTTGACGGGCTTAGGCGTCGATAGATTTAGCGCGAAAGCATTGTTACCTTATTTCCTGTTGCCTCTATCCATCTCACTTCTGATTCTGGCGGTTTTCGATACGCCGTACATCATTCCCGTGGTCTTCGTGTTTCTGGGCCTGAATGGTGGTGGGTTCTCAACCTTGTTCGGAGCGCTCTGGCCCGAAATCTACGGTGTGAAGCACCTTGGCGAAATCCGGGCGCTGATTGTAGCCCTAATGGTATTTGCCAGCGCACTGGGACCTGGCGTCATTGGATGGCTGATAGACTATGGCGTACCATTAGAAACACAGTTTCTGTTTATGTCAGCCTATTGCATTGTGATCTCTGGAATGCTTTTTGGCGTTTCAAGAGCTTTTATCGCTAGAGAAGCGAAACACGCTGAACTGGCAACATAGGAATACCCACTCGCATGACCACACCTGTTGTACGCTTTGCCCCATCACCAACTGGCAAAATCCATATCGGAAACGCCAGAACTGCACTTTATAATTGGTTGTTTGCCAAGCAAAATAATGGCCAATTCATTTTGCGCTTTGATGATACCGACAAGGTGCGCTCCAAAGAAGAGTATGCCGTTGGAATCTCTAGAGATTTGGAATGGCTGGGCATTGCGCCAGACCGCATTGAACGCCAGTCTGCACGTACAGATGAGTATGCAGTCGTAACTGCAGAATTAAAGAGGAAGGGTCTTCTATACCCTTGCTATGAAACCGGAGACGAATTGGAGCGTAAACGCTCTCGCCGCCGTGCAAGAGGTCTGCCGCCAATCTATGACAGGTCAGCATTGAAACTGACTGAAGAAGAGCGCAAGGAGTTTGAAGCTGAAGGTCGCGAGGCGCATTGGCGTTTCTTATTGCCCAACTACAAATCGGACATCTTCGAGATTGAACGCACTGAAGTGCATTGGGATGATGTGTTTCGTGGGCCTCAGACTGTTGATTTAGGATCGATGTCTGATCCAGTGTTGATCAGAGCGGATGGCTCTTGGCTCTATACGCTTCCTTCAATCATAGATGACGCCTCAATGGGCGTGACGCACGTTATTCGCGGCGGAGATCATATTACCAATACAGGCGCTCAGATCGCAATTTTCGAAGCGCTGGACTATGTGCCGCCAGCGTTTGGGCACCATAACTTGCTTACAGGTGCAGACGGAGAGGGGCTTTCAAAACGCCTTGGATCTTTGTCTTTAGAAGGCTTGCGCGAGGCTGGTTTCGAGGCCATGGCCGTCGCGTCGCTTGGAAGTCTTATTGGAACGTCTGATGCTGTAGAGCCAATTGCAGATATCGAAGAGCTTGCAAAGCGCTTTGACCCTCTGAAAGTATCAAAATCACCAGCTAGGTTCGACGTTGCTGAGTTGGAAAGTCTCAACGCCAAACTGTTGCATGATCTAACTTATCCAGATGTTGCTGACAGAATTCAGCTGCCCGATGGCATCGATGGTGAGGCCTTTTGGGATGCAATTAAAGGGAATCTGGATATGTTTTCTGAGGTTGCGGAATGGGTTGATCTCGTTAAAAACGGTGCAACACCTCTAATTGACGAAGAAGATGCAGACATCATTGTGACCGCAATCAACTTGTTGCCGGAAGAACCATGGTCGGAAGACACTTGGAAAGAATGGGCAAATGCTGTGAAGGCTGAAACAGGTCGCAAGGGACGCGGTTTATTTATGCCCCTTCGTAAAGCCGCTACTGGACGCGCGTCCGGGCCGGAGATGACAAAACTTCTGCCGTTGATTGGCCGTAAAACACTTCTGGACCAACTAACCTAACGCGTTGACCGTCTTTAATCTGAGGGTCGGCGATCAACTCTGCTGGTAGTGGAAGTGCCTTTGGGCGCAGATATCCTGCAACATTCATCAAGGTTTCTGGATCCAAACCGATTTCTGGTCTGGGCTCGGGAACTGGCCCATTTTGGCCAAATTTTAATCCAGCAACACGTTTGTTTTGGGCGGAATAAGCCGTTTTTGCAACAATGCCAGCTGTTTGACGCAGTAGGCTACGATCAAATTTGCACGTGGCGTCGTATTTCTTCTGATAGCCGAATGCATATGGCATTGCAGTATAAGACTGGCCATCGATGGAGCGAGCACGCTCCATCGCATTTGTGGATCCGCGAGGGTGATAGAAAAGCGAAACATCTGTGTTAGGGAATTTGCTTTTGCAAACGGCTTCGTCGCGCGCAAACGCCCTAGAAGTCGTAGAATGGCTTATTGGAAAAAAGAAACCATCGCATGTGCGCACGCATACTGTTCTGTAGCTTCGCACCTTTGGTTCATTAAAACCGTCCAGTACGACCTTCTTGCGTCCAAATAAGCCGCGCTGTCCGTCGTATTTAGCTGCAGCTCGTTCATACTGCGTTCCACAACGGTGGCGACCAAGAGCAACAATCAATTCTTGTTTTTGACGGTTTACATTTCTTTGGCTTCGAGATGCTGTAGAGCGTCCGCCTTTGCGTTGAAGGCTCTGCAGATTTCGTCGCATTTGTTTGATCGAACTGTTGCGACTTCTGCATTCTCGTTTTTGAAACAGTCGAATGCCGCCCGAGCGGCAACCAGCTTTGCGTGCGCTTGCTTGAGCGCCAGCAATTTTTTTCTTCAATTTTTGAATGGCGCGGGCAGAACCCTTTGAGCGACCGCTATTTGAAACACCACCACCGCGTTGCAACGAAGCTAAACGAGTTTCCAAATCATAACAAATTGCGGATTGTGCATTGGCAGAACTACCCATACCAGCAAGCAGTATTGTTGCTAGAGCAAACAGCCCAGTAGTTTTCAAACGCATAAACACAACATTAGATCTTATATAGCTTGCTAATAACTTTGCCGCCCAGCGAAGTATGGCTTACTTACCTTGCCTAAGGGTAAATCTCAACTAAACTTTGAGTCATTTGTTAATGTGCAACTGGAAAATTTCAACTTTTTCCGCAAAAATTCCGAGTTTTCATACAGCCATCTAAGGAGTTGTCGACCACCAATTGATAACCTGACATCTCCACACCGCTGTCCAATTGAGCCATTACAAGTGCGCTGCTCATAACAATGAGCAAACATGAAAACATAAATACGAAACGTGCCATTTGATTGCCTTTCCCCAACGTTTTTTGAAGAATGTACAATTCACACTGAAAGTTCGCTGACGCTTTTGTTCATATTCGGTTCAGAATGGTGTTCCGCAATTGTATCTTGACGCTTCTGTGTAAAGCGCATTAAGTGAAACACAGAAAAACGCTGGAAACTAATATGCCTAAACGGCCTATTTGCATTTGTGGACTTATTATCAGCGGCTAAAAGCCTGCTGGTCCGCGAACCGTGCCTTCTTCCCAAAATTGAAGCTGCATCGCGAGGCTAGCGAGCAACGAATGATGTTTTGGGAATATGACGATGAATGATCAGTC
>JBGCFS010000026.1:0-68306 GCA_045107035.1 Hyphomicrobiales bacterium | reverse complement strand
AAGGGTATTCCGCATATGCCAAATCCAAGTCACATCGTTCCGGTGATGGTTGGCAATGCTTCGAAGTGTAAATGGATAAGTGATCTGTTGCTCGACAGTTACGGCATTTATGTACAGCCGATCAACTACCCAACTGTTCCTGAAGGAAGTGAGCGTTTACGCTTTACTCCAACGCCTTATCATACCGATGACGATATGGACCGGTTGGTTGGTGCCTTATCAGAACTTTGGTCGCAATGTGCTTTGTCGCGGGCGGTTGCCTAGCATATCAAAATAGCAGATTCGCAAAGCGTTTTTAGGCTGGATTTTCCTTGATTGGATTTTCCGGCCTTTTTTTGATGTGATAGATGTTGTTTAGGTTGCTGACACAAGTTCGCCGCGTGCCGGATAATCGTTCGCGAACACAAAATCCACCGCCTTGGTCAGTTCGGACAGGGAAGGTCGTGCAAACGGGCTTGATTGAACAGATACGTAGTAAAGCGTGTTGTCCGGATTTATCAGAAACAGGCCAGGTTCATTAAATTTCGCCGGCTCTTCTACACCCAATGATGTCGTGCCTCTGAATGTTGATAGATAAAGCCCCCAGTCACGCGCCTGTCGCAGACTTAGCCCGTAAGCAATCGACAATCGATCGAGTCCCCAGTTTTCCTTGGTGGATGTTGCACGGTCTTCATCATCTGTTGAGATGGCGATGAGCTTTACACCACGCTTTTGGAAGTCAAAAATCCGTGACTGTGCGTCTTGAAGCTGACTACGACAAATAGGACAATGCCAACCTCGGTAAAAAATCAAAAGCGTAAAGCTCTCCGGTTGGTCCTGTTCCAACGACCAATTTCCTCCACCAACCAAAGGGAGGCTCAATGAGGGAACAGTTTGCCTGGGAATCAATGGTATCAGGTCGGTCATAAAACGTGCTTTCAGTTTTGCATTTTGAACTGTTTTGTACGAGTTGGTAGTTTGAAAGGCGAAATTTGCATCGATTTGCGCGAAATTTCGTACCTTTTGGGCGTTTAATTTGCCAATGCGAAACTTTCCATGCAGCACCGAATTGCCTTATTGCTTATCCAGTGTAATCTGGTGTGTGAGAAAAGGTGCTGATCAATCAGTTATTTGCAGCATTTTGAACAACGGAAAATTTGGTGCCAATAGACGAACCAACAGATAAGAGCGGAAAGCCAGTTAACCGCCCAGAAACAGATGAAGTTTCATTGGAATGGTTTGCTGATCCCACACGTGCGCCTGACGTCGTTGGATCTGTTCAAGCTGGCGATGCTGGACAGGGGACAGCTCAGTCAAATTCTGCGCCTCAGGTGCAAGTCCCACCTGCAGCGCAGCGTTCATCTTATGTTGCGCCGGATCCTGCGGCAGTTGTTCCCGGCCCTTTAGTTCAAGCGCCACCTGCAGTGGTTGGGGCTCCTCCTGCGCAACAAACTACTCCCGATTCGTCGGTTGAGGCACCGGCCTATGAAGCAGCGCCTGTTAGGTTGCCGCCGGCCACATTTGAGCCGTTCATTGCTCCGCAAGAAACAGTGGCGCCGCAATACATCCAGCCTGCTCCTTCGCAGCAGCCAGTGGATAGTCCTGTTACCGAAGCACCATACCAACCTGCTGTGCCGCCTGAGACACAACCGGATTATGTAAACGCGCCAATGCCGGCAGATCAGGTCTATGCGCCGCAAACACCAATTGCACCGCAAGCGATTGATCCAATTGTTCAGCACCAAAATCCGGTTCGCAATTCACCAGAACAAATAACTCCCGCACATTTGGCGGAGCCCCAACTGCACCAATTACCGCCTGATCCACAAATTGACGCGCAATTGGAAATTGAACGTGGAGTTGGTTTGCGTCCAACGGCAGCACCCCTACAACAAACACCTCAGTCAGCACAACCAAGTGATCCTGGTTACATTTCGCCGCCTGTTCGCAACGACCTATTGCGCGGTGACGCCTATGAAGTGCCATCAGCAAACACTACGGTAAATGTCGGCACCGAACCATCTAGACTTGAGGCGATTCCAGCTGCGGGCGGAAGTGGCTCGGTCAGTGGTATGCCTCCTCCAGGGAGCAAGTGGCCAAAATTCAAATTACCAAAACCAAAATTTGCGACAAGCCAAAACCCTTGGGTCCGTCAGCTTGCGTTGATTGGCGGCGGGATTGTTGGGCTAATTGTTCTTCTTGTTTTTGTATTGCCATTTTTTCTTCCAAGCCAGACGATTGCCAATGAAGTTTCCAGGCAAGTAAAGCTGGCAACCGGATGGGTACTGCGAATTGATGGCCCGATATCAGTGGGCGTTTTTCCAACACCGCGTTTCAGTGCGAGTGATGTTTCTATTTCTGCTGACGGTGAAAACAGCGTTTTGCGAACGGATTCTATTCGCTTTGGTATCAATTTGGCGGCGATATTCACCGGCAATGTTCGCTTAGATGAGGTCGCTCTGGTCTCGCCTAGTATTGACCTGGTCGTCGATGAATCTGGCAGAGCGACATGGGAACAGGCTTCGTCGTCGCCTCTTGATGCTGACCTGCGACCAAGCACAGGCGCGGCCGGTGAAGCTGTGGTGGATGATGCGGGAAGTGCGCTTGAAGCTTTGGAACGTCTTCAGATAGACGAAGTGACAATTCGCAACGGTACGGTTCGCTATCAAGATCTGCGAACCACCACAGAACATGTCATCAGTGATATTGATATCACAACTGCGCTGACCTCTTTGGATGTTCCGCTGATTATTGATAGTTCATTTGCTTATAAAGATCAGTCGTTTGAGTTGAAGACCCAATTGGATGACCCAGGCGCTGCCGTTGATGGTGCGCGCTCTGCAATTGACATCGCTCTGGATGGCAATGTGGTGGACGCCTCGCTTGGTGGCACGGTTGATTTTGGTCTAGGGCCGGCATTTGGCGGACAATTTACATCGAATATCCCATCGGTCACAGGATTGGCCGCGTGGCTGGGAACAGAATTGCCAGAAAATTCGGAGGGTTTGGAGAGCATTCAGGCATCTGCTGAATTAGCGGCGTCTCCAACGGCCGTCGACATTTCAAACTTTGCTCTGCGTGTTGGCGAGGAAACTGTTCAGGGAGCTTTGCGAGCTGATTTAACGCAGACGGACCCGTTTTTATCAGGCCAGTTGGTTTCGCAAGGGGTGGATGTTGCAACGCTATTGTCGGCCGCAGGCCTGACAGGTGAAGGCCAGCCGAGCCTTGATGGATCGCTGATTGTGGATTTGCAATTTGCCACAGTTGGCATGGATGTTGAACAAATGTTGTCTAGCCTCAATGCGCGAGGCACGCTTGGATTGCGAAGCGGAACGGTTAGTCAAACAGGTATTGGACTTGCGCTTGGGGAAGCGGATGCGGATACCATCAAAAACATTACGGCCAATATCACCATCAATACTTTGGACACGCCAATTGGATTAGTTGGACAGGCGAACTGGCGCAACGAACGATTTGAGATGAGCGGCCAATTCGGTGCTGGTCAAATGCTGGTAAATGGCATGGGGCCAGCTCAACTTGCAATCAATTCAAACCGAGTTTCTGGTGGCATAAACGGTACGCTTACGCAAACCGGTGATTTCAACGGTGATGTCACTTTAGAAACGCGGTCATTGCGTGGCCTTATGGCATGGTTAAACCAACCGATTGGTAATGGTGGTGGCTTGGGTCCATTTAGCTACACCGGGCAATTATCTCTAGGTCCCAGTGCTGTAAATTTCGAGAACGCGCGTATCCTACTTGATGGGACTAGTGGCACCGGAAATGGAACAATTACGCTGTCTGGCAAGCCAAAGCTAAACGCAACATTGAATCTTCAGCAACTTGACCTGACACCATATATATCTGGCGAGGGTTCAACGTCATCCGCAGTCCCTGCTGGAGGGAGTAACTCAAACCTACCAGGTGTAAGTGGTAGTTCGGTAAATGGCGGCTGGAGCACAGAAGTCATTGATCTGTCAGGCTTACGAAGCATTGACGCCAATCTGAACATTAGCGCCCAAGAAATTATATGGGACGGTATTCGTACCGGCCGTACCGCGATGGCTGTTGCTTTGACAGACGGTATATTAACCGCTGATTTGACAGAGATGCAGCTCTACGAAGGTCGCGGAGCTGGCCGGTTGGAAGTCAATGCATCTGGTGAGACGCCTGAAATTGGCGTGAATTTCGATTTGTCCTCGCTGAGCGCATATCCATTCCTGCGAGATGCAGCACAATTCACCCGGTTGGAAGGTGCCGCTGATTTCAGCATTGCCCTCAAAACCAGCGGTCGCAGTGAGTTGGGTCTGGTTTCCGGTTTGGATGGCGAAACTCGAATGGTATTTAGTAATGGCGCAATTCGCGGCATTAACATTCCAAAGATGGTACGCACGCTCTCAGCCAGAACCTTGTTGGGGTGGCAGTCAAATGAGCAAGAAAAAACAGACTTTAGTGAATTTGGCGGATCGTTCCAGTTTACAAATGGATTAGCACGTACACGAGATATTCGTTTGGTTGGCCCTCTTGTTCGTGCCACGGGTGCAGGGTCCATTGATCTGCCGGCAAAGACACTTGAAATGCGGTTTGACCCTCGTGTGGTTGCCAGTCTGCAAGGGCAGGGTGGCGGGCAAGACCTTGCAGGTCTTGGTGTTCCTATTGTCGTTGAAGGCTCCTTTGCGCAGCCGCGGATTTATCCAGATATTGCAGGGATCCTTGAAAACCCAGATGCAGCATTCCAGCAATTACAACGCTTTGGCGGAGGCTTAGCAGCATTGACTGACAATGGCGATGCGCTTCGTGATCAAGTGCGTGAGCGGACAGGTGTTGACCTTAATCAAGTGGTTCGTGATGGCCGCATTGATCGAGATACAGCTATTGGACAAGGCGCAAACCTTATTGGACGTTTGATTGGCAATCAGGGCCAAGGTGGTGGTTTGGCTCCAGTAGGTGGCAATACCGGTGTTGCTGCGCCTCAAGTTAATGCCGGCGGAATACCGGTGCCGCGGTCTGACCCTCGTGGATCTTTTGTTCGTCCAACAGGACCTGCAAATGCAGCCCCTCGTTTCATGACGCCTGCTGAAGCGCGTCGTGCGACAGGCGGGCGCGCAGTGGTTTCTGGCAATGGCGGTAATACGACAAGAGCGCCTGCTGCAGCTCCAGCAGCGCCAGCACGGTCCAACAATAGTGGGCCCATTGATTTGCTAAGTCCTGGTGCCTCACAAGGCTCTGGCATCCGCACTACAGTGCAACCGGGAACCGGAAATCCACAGGGCCCAGCCTCAAACCCTGTAGAAGGTCTGTTGCGCGGTATCTTCGGTCGCTAAACGGCTGACCAGCAACGAAAGTTTCGTATTCATGCCTGAAACAAATTCCGTTTATACCGGCTTGCCGACGACCATATTTGAAGTAATGAGCCGCCTTGCGATGGCGCATGATGCTGTAAATTTGGGCCAGGGCTTCCCTGATGAGGATGGGCCAGTTGAATTGCGCCAAGCGGCGGCGAATGCGTTGTTGCGTGGACCAAATCAGTATCCGCCTATGTTGGGTCTCCCTGTTTTGCGGCAGGCAGTAGCGCAAAGCTACAAGCGGTTTCAGGGCTTGGAAATCGATTGGCAAAGACAGGTCATCATCACCTCGGGGGCAACAGAGGCACTATCGGATAGCATAAACGGATTGGTTGATCCGGGCGACGAAGTGGTGCTTTTAGAACCACTTTACGATTGCTATGCGCCGCTTGTTGAAAGAGCCGGCGGTAAGATACGTCTCGTTAGGCTGGAGCCGCCAAATTGGGAATTGCCCATCAAAGCTTTGGAAGCGGCGTTTTCTAAGCGCACAAAAATGGTTCTGTTGAATAACCCCATGAACCCCGCTGGAAAAATATTTACACGCCACGAACTCGGATTGATTGCCTCTTTGTGCGAGCAGTATGATGCGTTTATCGTCGCTGACGAGGTCTATGAACATTTGACCTTTGACGGTATTCCGCATGTGTCAATCTTGGCATTGGAGAATGCCAGAGACCGGGCTGTTGCCATTGGGTCTGCAGGGAAAACGTTTTCGATGACGGGCTGGAAAGTTGGCTCGATAACGGGTGCGCCAGCACTCATTGAGCCTATCGCGAAGGCACATCAGTTTACAACTTTTACAACGCCCCCACACTTGCAGGAAGCAGTTTGCAGTGGTCTTGCATTGTCCGATACGTATTTTGCCGGACTTAAAGTTGACCTCGGTGGAAAACGAGATCGACTGAGTGAACGCCTATCGGCCATTGGATTTAATGTAGGGGCATGTGACGCGGCTTATTTCATCAATGCGGATTTCTCAGAACTGGGAATTGGTGATGATGATGTCGAGGTTTGCCAGACGATGGTGCGTGATGCAGGTGTTGCAACTGTTCCAGTTTCTGCATTTTACAAAGGTGAAATTCCCCCATCAAAATTCTTACGCTTTTGCTTTTGCAAACAGGATGAAATTTTAGATGAGGCTGTTGATCGCTTAGCGCAATGGTTGGGCCACTAAAGCCCAATTCGCCCGAATCCAGGCAATTTGATTGCGGGGTTGCGTACATCAAACCCAGCCACAAGGCCAAGAATGTTGACCTCAAACCCCTCAGCTCCACCAATTGAAATTCCAAGCAACCCATTTGCAGAGAATTTTAGGCCTTCATTCATTCTATCTAACCAATTTCCGCTTACCAAATAGTCTTTTCCAACGGCCGTTGGGGGAAGCGTCATGTTCAATTCCGGCACTTCGCGAAGGACTGTTGCGACAAATGTGTTTGAGTTTGGACCCGGCCAAATGTGGTAGTCACCGCGCTTGCTATAGGGGTAATCTTCAACTGTCGTTTTGATTTTTGGTATAAGAGCTTCGGCCTCAGGTCCACGCAGAGTTCCAACCAGTTGAGGTTCATTGCCATACCATCTGGCATCAGCAGCGTAGGCATTATGTCGGACCGGAGTTCCCCATCCCACAACGTCGTATCTATCCCAAGCACGCGCACTAGCAGGTTTCACTACAATCCAGCTGTGAACTGCAAAAATACCTTTCCACCGCCCTGTACGTGCTGTGTAGACAGAAACAACCGCTTCGTTCACATCATTTGCGCGGGGCAAAATTCCGGCGCTGGACCAGTTGGCAGTGCGCCAGCTGCGTTCCCAACCTTTTGACCAAAATACTGCCGCATGCACACCCAAAGGAAGTAAGAACAGAAACAAGAAGATGAGCGATAAATATTTTGTCGACTTCCCCAGAATTTCGAACATGCGTGCATTCATTCCATTAATTTCGTCACCATATCTATAGATGGGTACGAAATACGCCGATTTGAAGGTTTGTTAAGGTAATGCCTGTTCTAGGTTGAGGCGTTACCTGGCAAACGTGTCAAGAACGTTCATAAAACACAGGTGACCTATTGGATACTGATAGTCATCTAGTCGCAAAGTATTTTGGAACAGATCTTACGACTTGTTGCAAGGTAGTTACCAAAGTTGCTGCACACGGCGTGATTTGTGGCGCCATGCGGCAAAGTGGTGATGCCCGCAAGGGCCGGAAATACTAGTCTATCTATTTTTGAGAAAACAACTTTTCAAAGAGTTGATCAACTGCAGTGCCTGGTTGGAGAGTGCCCGCTTTTACATCTTCTTCCAATTGGCTCGCCAAAACTTGCAGGGAAGGGCGGTCGCGCAATACAGACTTAAACCGGTCATCAAACATAGACCACATCCAGCCAATGCGTTGCTGTTCACGGCGTTTCTGCCATTCTCCTGATGCAGTCATACGTTCTTCAAACAACATTATTTTTGACCAAAGCGCATCAACGCCAGCATCATTTAAACCCGAAAACGTCAGGACCGGTGGTGTCCAATTTGCGCTTTGTGGAGACAAAATGTGGAGTGCATTTCGATAGTCCGCCGCTGCACGTTCGGCACGAGCCACATTGTCGCCGTCCGCTTTGTTCACAGCAATCATATCGGCAATTTCCAAAACGCCTTTTTTGATGCCCTGGAGATCATCTCCGGCACCCGGTAACATCAGGATAAGGAAGAAATCGACCATATCCGCTACTGTTATTTCCGATTGGCCAATCCCAACCGTTTCAATGATGATTACATTGAAACCGGCGGCCTCGCACAAAAGCATTGTTTCTCTGGTCTTTGCGGCCACACCGCCGAGCGTTCCAGACGAGGGAGATGGTCGGATGAATGCATCAGGATTCCCCGCAAGCGTGTGCATGCGAGTTTTATCGCCTAGAATGGAACCGCCCGTTTTGCTGGAAGAAGGGTCAATTGTTAGCACAGCAACCTTGTTGTCGTTGCTTGTCAGATGATTGCCAAGAGCTTCGATGGTTGTGGATTTTCCCACACCGGGTACGCCTGTAATACCAACGCGAATTGCTTTTCCCGTTTTGGGAGCAAGCTTATCCAAAAGTTCACGCGCTTTTTTTCTATGGTCAGCCCGTTTTGACTCCACAAGGGTAATTGCGCGAGCAAGCAATGTGCGATCACCCTTTAAAATCCCGGTTTCTAGCGAATTTATGTCTGCCATTTATTCCGTCATTCGAAGTCACAGGTTCAGATAAACCGGCGGACAAGGCATTTGCCTCTTGAATCCCTATTCCCAACGATTTTTACAATGTCGAGAATACAGGTTGAATATACATCCTGACAACAAGTGCCAGCCGACCAAATTTAAATGTACCCAGAACGCTTGTTCAAGTCTGTGAGAAGTTTCTGAGCCGCATCCGCAATGACTGTGCCGGGAGGAAAAATTGCGTTTGCGCCGGCTTCATAGAGCGCATTAAAATCTTGTGGCGGAATAACGCCGCCGACAATGATCAAAATGTCCTCGCGGCCATCCTTCTTCAATGCATCTCGAACGGCAGGCACAAGAGAGAGGTGACCGGCAGCTAGAGAAGAGATACCAATCATATGTACATCATTTTCAATGGCCTGACGGGCTGCTTCTTCTGGTGTGGCAAACAGTGGGCCGATATCGACATCAAATCCGAGGTCCGCAAAAGCTGATGCGATGACTTTCTGTCCACGATCATGGCCATCTTGTCCGACCTTGGCGACAAGAATGCGTGGGCGTCTGCCGTCATCATTTTCAAACTTCTCGGTCATCTTTAGTACGGTTTGCACTTGTTTGTTCATATTCCCGACTTCCTGCCGATAAACGCCTGAGATAGTTTTGATGTCCGCACGATGGCGTCCAAACGTCTTCTCCATTGCATCAGACATCTCGCCGACAGTTGCGCGCGCACGAGCCGCCGCAACGCATGCAGCCAGTAAATTGCCCGTGCCAGCGGCCTGGTTTTCCAGGTCTGTCAGTGCCGCTTTTGTTTCAGCTTCATTTCGCTCGGCGCGTAATTTTTTCAATTTTTCAAGCTGTTGGCCACGCACTGAAGTATTATCAACCTTCAGGACATCAATAGGTGGATCGTTCTCAGGCTGATATTTGTTTACACCAACCACGATTTGCTGCCCGGCATCAATTCGGGCCTGTGTTTTGGCAGCCGCTTCCTCAATACGCATTTTCGGAACACCTTGCTCGATCGCGCGTGCCATGCCGCCAATCTTTTCGATTTCCCTGATATGTTGCAGAGCCTTATTTGCAAGGTCATTGGTAAGTTTCTCGACGAAATAGGAGCCACCCCAAGGATCAATAACAGCATTTGTGCCTGTTTCCATTTGAAGAAACAGCTGTGTGTTACGTGCAATTCTAGCAGAGAAATCTGTTGGTAGAGCAAGCGCTTCATCCAACGAGTTCGTATGCAAGGATTGTGTGTGCCCTTGCGTTGCTGCCATTGCTTCTACGCATGTTCGTGTCACATTGTTGAAGACATCTTGCGCTGTCAGCGACCAGCCAGAAGTTTGACAATGGGTCCGCAGCGCCAGAGATTTCGGGTTTTTTGGGCTGAATTTTTCGGTGAGCAACTGGGACCACAAAAGGCGTGCGGCGCGTAATTTGGCGACTTCCATGAAGAAGTTCATACCGATGGCCCAGAAGAATGAGAGACGAGGGGCAAAAACATCAACATCCATGCCGGCTTTTAAACCTGCTTCGATGTATTCCACACCATCAGCCAAAGTGTATGCCAACTCGAGGTCAGCCGTCGCTCCAGCTTCCTGCATATGATAGCCAGAAATGGAAATGGAATTGTACTTAGGCATGTTCTGACTGGTGTACGAAAATATGTCAGAGATAATCCGCATCGATGGTTTAGGAGGATAAATGTAGGTGTTGCGCACCATGAATTCTTTCAGAATATCGTTCTGAATGGTTCCAGTAAGTTTTTCCTGCGGAACGCCTTGTTCTTCCGCTGCTACAATATACAGCGCCAATACTGGCAGAACAGCGCCGTTCATGGTCATGGAAACGGACATTTGGTCCAGTGGAATTCCGTCGAACAATTGCTGCATGTCCAAAATAGAATCGATGGCTACGCCTGCCATACCCACATCACCAGCAACACGCGGGTGGTCGCTGTCATATCCGCGATGGGTTGCCAAATCGAAGGCAACAGAAAGGCCCTTCTGCCCGGCGGCAAGATTGCGGCGATAGAATGCGTTGCTTTCTTGGGCCGTCGAAAAACCGGCATACTGACGTACAGTCCAAGGTCGTTGCACATACATTGTTGGGTAGGGACCACGCAAATAGGGAGGCAGCCCTGGCCAACTGTCTAAATGCTCTAGGCCTTGGAGGGCCTCCGGGCCATTTCTTGAGTTGATAGAGACACCTTCAGGTGTCTTCCAGTCTGTATTCGGTCCGGAATCTCTTGTGCTTAGTTGTTTGAACTCGATCTTTGAAAAATCAGGGAGTGTCATTGGTTTGAACCCTCCAGTAATGCAATTATGCTTTCTAGGGTTTCGTGAGCGTTGTTCCCTAGGAAAATATGTGCATCTGCTCCTGAAAAATCTCCACGCCCTGCAACTAAGCGAAACTTGGCGCCGCTTGATTGAAGCTCAGAAAGCACCTCAACAGCAGAAATTGAGTAATCCTCATCAGAACCGCAAAGACAAACAATTGGCGTCGATTGGGTATCTAAGTCTAAGACATTGCCGCCTATCGGGAGCGCATGAGTGATACTAGTGAGACCTGCGGCTGCAAAATAATCTGACGCGAAGCTTTCCCGCGGTTTATATCCATTAGCATTCCCAATGCATATGAGGGCTACCTTTGGAGAGGTGTCGGCACCTAGCACCGCCGCACGAGACGCCAATTGTTCGAAAGGCAAACTGTCACGAGTAAGAGTTGCTTGGATTAGGCTCCCGCTTTTCTCAAGCGGCAGTTCTATCAAAACTTCAACGGCCTTTTCGTCGAGTTTTGGAAAGTGGCTGTTGCCAAGTGTCACTTTCTTGCGTGTTTTGATCTCATGTAGCCTTTTCTCTTGGCTTACATTGGTTAGCTCTATAGGCAGGCCGTTCAATAGAGCATTATTCCAGCCGCCCATGAGTTCAACTTGTTGAAATATTTGCCATGCTTCGTCCGCAAGAGAAGCAGAGAAGCTGTCATAGAGCCCGGCACCTGCTGCGGGGTCAATGACGTGGTTTAGATAGCTTTCCTCTTGTAAAACAAGGCTGGTATTTCGCACAACACGGCGCGCAAATGCATCTGGCAGACCCAGTGCCTGAGTATGAGGTAAGATTGCAATGCTGTCTGCACCTCCTAGGCCTGCCGAAAAGCTTGCGACTGTTGAGCGCAGTATATTTGTCCAAGGATCACGCCTGCTCATCATGCGCCAACTGGTCTCCGCATGAAGCGATAACGGCACATGGGCAATGCCGCTTGCCTCCAGCATATGCCCCCAAAGTTGGCGCATGGCACGAAACTTTGAAAGGGTTTCAAACTGATCTGCATCGCAACCAAGTTTCGCGTCCAGCAGAGTTGCCGCATCCGGGCCGTCTAAACCTGTGTCGAGTAAACTCCGCAAAGCTTCAACTAATTGGCTTAACGTAAACCCAAGTTCCTGGACTGCTGAAGCGCCGCGATTATGCCAGTCTGCTCCGTCTGCCGTGAGATAGGCAGCAGCAAATCTGCTTGGGGGTGCCACGACACACTTGCTCGTTGTAACCGCAATTTCATTGATGCCAAGTGACGTCGACAAGCTGTTGGAGGCATAGTTACGGCTTTTACAAAAGGTAGACCAAGCTTCCAGATGCTCAATTCGGAAGCCTTCAAATCGTAAATTTGTCGCCTCTACGAATACATTATTGAGAAGAGCGTCAAAGAACCCTGTTCCATTATCTGTGACGCCGAAACCGAACGCCGATGCTGCACCTTTCAATACAATTACGGCGCCATCTGCACCTTGCTCTAAATCGTCGAGTAGTTGTTTATTTGCGCTTTGCGGATCTGGTATATCGATACGAGTGAGTGTTTTCCAGGCTTTTTCAGTGCGGAATGGTGAAGTGCCATCTTGAGCATTGATACTTGTCAGCGGATAAATCGGATCCAACCGAATATCATCAAGTGTGAGTGTCCCAAGTCTTTCAAATAAGTCCTGGCTATTGGAGCCACGCTGTGTTTTCGCCAGCAAGTCTAACCACTTTGTACCGGAGTCAGACTGAGAGATTTCTTCGAAAACAGGAGATTTATTGATTGGCATAACACACTCTAAAACTTTGGTTTCCTGTCTCTATTTAAGAGCAGGATAGGCGGTGCAAGCAGGCCGGGCAAGCCCTGCAAAAGTTGAGGGCCTTGGTAGCCTGATGTGCGCAATGGGTGTGATGTGTTTGTGTTCAATTACTAATTACAATGGGAAAAATGTGGAGAAGTGTTAAAAACAACAGTGGGAAAAACAGTCTGTAAAAAATATATTGCAAATTTGATCTAACGGCATATTCTCCTCATTATTCGGATTGTTTAAAGCCGGGTATTTTTGGGAGGAATGGATCTCATCTTGTACGGTTAAACCCGTCAAAAAGTGAACACAGCATTTTTCGCTGGTATCGGTTGAGATTCGCTCAAAACTGTTTTTATTTGAGTATTTTTTTAAATTTGTTTTTGAAATCATTTTGAAAAGGCAGGCATTTTTTTCAAGCCTGAAACGACATGAACACCAAACCTCATTTTGACTTGTTCGCGCAAGCACAACGCTTCGCGTCTATTACTTTGCCTGAAGAAATTTTGGATCATTTGGAGCTGACACTTCGCCCGTTTGGTCTAACGCACTTCCTGATCACGGGATTGCCAATGCCCGGTCGCCCCGTGGACTCACTTGTGCTGCGTAAGGATTGGGAAGACTTCTCTTCAGACGACGGTGGTATGCTTTACTCAATCGATTCAGACGATCCGATTATCATGCAAACTATCGATGCTTCTGAACCTTTTAGTGTTGGTGTGGACGATATGATCGGAGAAAAAATTCGGCCTTCAGAATTGTTCCTGGCCGCCCGGGATTCTGACGACACTGTTTTGGTATCTGTCCCAATCCATCAATTGCACCCGTTTCAGGGCGCGGTGATTGCTGCCGGACGCAATATTAAACTTGATCGCTATGCAATGTTGGGTGTGGAATTCTTCTGTGTGTCAGCCATGCAGCGACTTCATGAAGTAGGTGGACTTCTTTCAGATCGCCCAGGAAGCCTTTCCAGCCGCGAACGTCGCGTCATCGAGCTGACCTCACGCGGGCAGACTGCAAATGATATTGCTGATGTGCTTGAAATCTCGCAACGGACAGTTCATGCGCATTTGCAAAACGCGAGCAACAAGCTGCGCGGCAAAAACAAAACGCACACTGTTATGCAGGCTGTTCGTTTTGGTCAGATAAATGCTTAGAGCGTTGATCGAATCGTAAAACGAAAAAGGCGTCGCTCCAGAGACGCCTTTTTTAAATTCGGTTGAGTTCGAGTTTAGTATGTCATGGTTGGCGGCAGTTCTTTTGCCTGGGCAACCCATTTTGCAACAGATTTCTCGCTAGGTACCAAACGCACTAGCTTCTTTTCTGCATTCACTTCAGCCATTTTAGCCGCAAGGTTTGCTACGTTGCGATTGCGCAATTCTTTTACGGTATCAACGCCAGCAGCTTCCAACAGCTCAGAGTATTCTTCCGCCACACCCTTAATGCGCATCAAGTCGCACATATTGGCCCATTTCAGAATCTGCTTCTCATCAAGACCGGATTCGGCAGCAACCGCTCTGCGACCCTTCGGGTCTTTCGCGCGATCAAGCAAAGTTTTTGTGGTGCGGATACCGACAGCCTGTAATTTGGCAGCATAGGTTGGCCCAATGCCTTCAATGTCGATAATGGAATAAGATGACATGCTTTTCTCCCTTGATAGATACCGGCGTGGAACCGCCCTGGCCGGTGCATAGTGCTAGATCAGATGAATTGGCTCAAGCCCGGAATAGAACCAATGATTTCGTCAACAGTGTCTTCACCGGCCTGTTCTTTAGAGTAGTCTAGAGTTTCCTTGGCTACAGCCTGAACTTCACCCATTTCAAGGCCAAGGTTTGAGAGCTGGCCAAATGCCGCCATGGCACCACCGCTACCGCCACCGAGCATACTGCCAAGACCGCCAAGAAGACCGCCGCCGCCGCTACTGGCTTCATCGCCAGATTCGCTTACCATGTCACGCGCGCCAGGAATCGCATCTAGTAGTTTGCCGACCTGGCTATCCGGACCTTCCTTAGCGAGGAAGCTGATAATGATAGAAGCTGCCTGGCGTGCAATGTCTTCGCTAATGCCTGCTTTTTCGGCAATTCGGATAATGAGGTCCTGCATTTTGTTCCTTTTGAATTTTATCGGTTTCGCAGATGCCCAAGACAACACGCGAAATTTGGCACTATTTGGCAGTAGAATCAGTTCTATGACAAGCGCTTTCGGTAAGCTTTTACCTAGGTTTGCCGTGGATATGTAGATTGCACATTGAGGCAGGCGTATGTCTGTGCCAAAAACATGGCCAAGACGTACATCAGAATTTCGGAGAACGACTCAATGTATGAAGAAGACAAAGTCTATCTGGGCACAAGCCGCCAGCCAGATGACAGCATCAATTCCCCGGAATATCTGCAGCTAAAGCTGGCTAATCGCCACGGATTGATTACTGGCGCGACCGGCACTGGTAAGACAGTATCATTGCAAATTCTGACTGAAGGCTTTTCACGGGCTGGCGTGCCCGTATTTTGCGCCGATGTTAAAGGCGATCTATCGGGTCTTGCCATTGCTGGAGAGAGCAAAGGCTTTTTGGAAGATCGCGCTGAGACCATTGGGTTTAAAGACGACTATAATTACGAATCGTTTCCTACTGTATTTTGGGATTTGTTTGGCGAGCAGGGACACCCGATCCGCACAACCATTTCCGATATGGGGCCGCTTCTTCTATCACGCTTAATGGAGCTGAACTCCACACAAGAAGGTGTCCTGAATATAGCGTTTAAGATTGCAGATGAAGAAGGCTTGCTGTTGCTTGACCTGAAAGACCTGCAATCGCTCTTGTCTAATTTGGCTGCCCGTGCGCAGGAAATTTCTGGTCGTTATGGCAATGTTTCCAAAGCCTCGGTGGGTGCCATTCAACGTCAACTTTTGGTGCTGGAACAACAAGGCGCCGAAAATTTCTTCGGCGAACCGGCTTTGGCAATCACTGATCTGATGAGAACTGCACCGGATGGACGCGGTATGGTCAATATTCTTGCAGCTGACAAGTTGATGATGTCACCTCGTCTATATGCGACTTTCCTGTTGTGGCTCTTGTCAGAACTGTTTGAGCAATTGCCTGAGGTTGGCAATCCCGATAAGCCACGTCTCGTGTTTTTCTTTGATGAAGCGCATTTGCTGTTTGACGAAGCGCCAAAAATCCTTCTGCAGAAAGTAGAGCAGGTGGTTAAGCTTATCCGCTCCAAAGGTGTTGGTGTTTTCTTCGTCACGCAAAACCCATTGGATGTGCCAGATAGTGTTTTGGCTCAGCTTGGAAACAGGGTGCAGCATGCACTGCGCGCCTACACACCGCGCGAGCGCAAGGCTGTGAAAACGGCAGCAGATACATTCCGTCCAAACCCAGAGTTTGATGCGTTTGAAGTCATCACCAATTTGGGTGTCGGTGAAGCATTGGTTTCAACGCTTATGAAAAAGGGTGTGCCGTCTATTGTTCAGAGAACGCTTATTCGTCCGCCGTCCTCACGAATGGCGCCAATTACGCCGCAAGAGCGCAAAAAAATCATGCAATCAAGCCCAGTGTTTGGTCAGTATGATGAACGAATTGATCGTCATTCGGCTCATGAGAAACTGAAAGAACAAGCCGAAGAAAAGATCAAACAGGAAGAAAAACAACGCGAACGCGAAGATGATGAGCGCGAAGAAACCGGCCGCATGCGCAAGTCTCGCACAGGTTTCACGCTTCCAGATTTTGATGATGAAGATGATAGTGGCACTCGGTCAAAACGTCGTCGTCGCACTAATTATCGCGATGACCGTCCGACAAAACGATCTCGTAGTCGGAGTCGCAGCACCAAACGCCGCCGTTCCAGTGGCCGCCAGACCGTGACGGAAGCTGCGATGAAATCTGTAGTTCGATCAGTGAGCACCCAATTGGGTCGTGCACTGGTACGCGGCATTTTGGGTTCGTTGAAACGCGGATTCTAGATCCCGCCTAGGCGCATTTGACGGTTAAAGGAAATTCCCATGAGTAATTTGGACGCGGTACTTGGCCGTATTAATAGTGATTTAGAAACCAGCATTGAGCGTTGGTTTGATCTGCTTCGCATTAAGTCAATTTCTACGGACCCAGCCTTTTCGCAAGATTGCGTGCAAGGCGCCGATTGGCTGGTGGATCAGCTCAATGGCATCGGCTTTGAGGCGTCTCGCCGAGATACGCCCGGGCATCCCATGGTCATTGCAAAAAATCATTCGGCAGGCCCAGATACGCCTCACGTATTGTTCTATGGACATTATGACGTGCAGCCAGTTGATCCGGTTGAACTATGGGATACACCTCCCTTTGAGCCGGAATTCCGTGAAATTAACGGTGTGAAGCAGGTGTTTGCTCGCGGTGCTGCCGACGATAAAGGCCAGCTTTTGACATTCGTCGAAGCCTGCCGCGCCTACATGGCTGAATCCGGTAATTTGCCCCTACGCATCACCATGTTGTTTGAAGGTGAAGAGGAAAGCGGTAGCCCGAGCTTAGATGAATTCCTAAAAGCTAACGCCGATGAGCTGCGCGCTGATATAGCTCTTGTATGCGATACCAACATGTACGATGCCAAAACGCCGGCAATCGACACTATGCTGCGCGGAATGGTGTATGAAGAAGTGGTCATAACCGCGGCAAGTCGCGATCTGCACTCCGGTCTTTATGGAGGTGCGGCACAAAACCCAATCCGTGTCTTGTCGAAAATTCTTGCCGGACTTCATGATGATGAAGGCCGTATCACGCTACCAAACTTCTATGATGGCGTTTCAGAATTGGCACCCGATATTGCCGAGAGCTGGGATGCGCTGAATTTTGATGTAGACGCTTTCCTTGGCGCTGTTGGTCTTTCGGATCCGGCAGGTGAAAAAGCGTATTCCGCGCTTCAACAAATTTGGGCACGGCCAACTTGCGATGTGAACGGAATTACCGGCGGCTACACTGGGGCAGGGGCAAAGACTGTTATTGCTTCTAAAGCCTCTGCCAAAGTTTCATTCCGCCTCGTAGGAGAGCAGGATCCGAAAGCCATTCAAGCAGCATTCCGTGCCTATGTGGAAAGCATGTTGCCAGAAGACTGTACCGCAGAATTCACAGGCTATGGCAATGACCGTGCGTTCAGTCTGCCTCGCGATATGCCAGAGATCCTGAAAGCCCAAAAGGCACTCACTGCTGAGTGGGACAAGGAAGCTGTGCTCATGGGCATGGGTGGTTCCATTCCAATCGTTGGAGAGTTTAAACATGTTCTGGGAATGGATACATTGCTGATTGGATTTGGTCTGGACGATGACAGCATCCACAGCCCAAATGAGAAATACAATTTAACAAGCTTCCACAAAGGCATACGCTCATGGGCTCGTGTTATAGAAGCGTTGGCAAAATAGCATTATATGGCATTGATTGGGGAATTATATGACAACTGATATACTCAAACGCATTTGCGTCTTTTGCGGCTCAAACCCAGGCAATGATCCGGCCTATCTGGACGCGGCTCAAACACTAGGTGCTGCCATTGTTACACGGGGTTATGAGTTGGTTTATGGCGGCGCCGAAGTCGGGCTTATGGGCGCTGTAGCAGATGCTGCACTGGAAGCTGGCGGCCGTGTGGTTGGTGTAATGCCGAAGGCATTGATCGACAAGGAAATCGGTCACAAGAATCTGTCGGAGCAGCACATTGTATCGTCGATGCATGAGCGCAAAGCGCTGATGGCAGACCTTTCGGATGGTTTCATTGCCTTGCCAGGCGGTGTTGGGACACTGGAAGAAATTTTTGAGATTTGGACATGGGCGCAACTAGGTCATCATGATAAACCATTGGCGTTCATGAATATCTTAGGATTCTACGACCCACTTTGCGCATTCCTAGACCATCAGTCATCTGAAGGTTTTGTGCGTAAAGGTCACCGCGATATGGCCATTTTCAGCAAGAATGCCGAGGAAATTTTGCGGGCATTTGAGACTTATGATGCGCCAGAACTGCAAAAATGGGTGGAACGGGCGGAGACATAGTCATAGCCTTTTTGGTGATCAAACAATCTTCTGTATTTGAAATTCAGGAAGCAGGGTAACCCGGAATTAGATCGAAAGTTTCGTCGCCCAATATGTCTATCAGCTTGCTGCTCTCAGTATAGCTTGGAAGCATTGTTTGAACGATTATTTCTGAAACTTCAGATGGTGTCCGCAAAGTATCAGGGTCTTCTCCAGGCATGGCTTTCGCGCGCATAGCCGTGCGCGTGGCACCTGGGTTGATAACATTCACGGCCATTTTGGTTTGCCGAGTTTCTCCGGCATATACTTTAGCAAGCGCCTCTACAGCTGCCTTTGAGACGGCGTAAGCTCCCCAAAAGGGCTTGCACTTCCATGCTGCACCAGACGATAGAAATACAACTCTCGCAGCATCTGCTTGGCGCAGAAGTGGATCGAGCGACCGGATTAACCGCCAATTCGCTGTCACATTGACAGCCATGACCTTTTCCCACTCATCTGGTTTGATGTGGCCTAGGGGCGACAGAACACCCAGAATTCCGCCATTGGCAACCAAACCATCCAGCTTGCCCCAGCGCTCATAGATTGCAGCGCCAAGACGATCAATGCCGTCGTAGTCCATCAAATCCAACGGAACGAGTGTGGTAGAGCCGCCATTTTTTTGAATGGCATCATCCAGGTCTTCCAAGCCACCAACTGTCCGTGCAACGGCAACGATATGGGCGCCCAAATCTGCCAATTGGAGTGCTGTCTGATATCCGATACCGCGTGAGGCACCAGTGACAACAATCACTTGACCTTCAAGAATTCTATTTGTCACTAGCTGGCCTCCACCAGGGTCGCAATTTGATCGCTTGCACGCTCGTTTTCTTTGTCAGTCAATGGCGTAGGGTAGTCGCCTGTAAAGCATGCGTCGCAGAATTGAGGTTGGTCTGGATTGCGAGCATCCTCTCCAACAGCGCGGTACAAGCCATCTAGGCTTAGGAAAGCAAGTGAATCGACTTTTATGTAGTCGCTCATGGCTTCAATTGACATACGAGATGCTAGCAGTTTTGATTTCTCCGGCGTGTCCACGCCATAGTAACAGGGGCTTTTCGTTGGTGGACTGGCGATGCGCATGTGTACCTCTGAAGCACCAGCATCACGAACCATTTGCACAATTTTGCTGGAAGTCGTGCCACGCACGATAGAATCGTCAACCAAAACAACACGGCGGCCCTTCAGGACCGAACTATTGGCGTTGTGCTTAAGCTTTACGCCCATGTGTCTGATGGAATCAGACGGCTGAATGAATGTACGACCCACATAATGGTTTCGGATAATTCCAAGATCAAAACGTAGTCCGCTTTGTTCCGCATAGCCTATCGCGGCAGGTGTGCCAGAATCCGGAACCGGGACAACAATGTCTGCATCCGCAGGCGATTCATTGGCAAGTTCCATGCCTATTCGTTTACGAACATCATAAACGCTGGTGCCTTGGATAATCGAATCTGGACGGGCAAAGTAGACATGTTCAAAAATACAGAACCTGGATTTTTGAGTATCAAAAGGCCGTAAGCTTTGTATGCCTTCTTCGGTAATGACCACCATTTCACCCGGATCAATTTCACGGACAAAACGAGCACCAATAATGTCCAGGGCACAGGTTTCGGACGCAAGAACATACGCGCCTTCCAAATCGCCTAATACAAGCGGGCGTACACCAAGTGGATCACGGCAGCCGATCATTTTCTTTCGAGAGACAGCAACGAGAGAGTAGGCCCCTTCAATCTGATTGAGCGAGTCCACTATACGGTCAACAAGCGGCCCTTTTTCGCTGGTCGCGATAAGGTGAATGATGACTTCGGTATCTGATGTGGATTGGAATATCGATCCACGTAGTTGCAGTTCACGCTTCAGCGTATGTGCATTTGTGAGATTACCATTGTGTGCGACGGCAAATCCACCACCAGCAAATTCTGCAAACAATGGCTGCACGTTGCGAAGGCCGGCTCCACCAGTTGTTGCATAGCGATTGTGGCCAATGGCACGGTCGCCTTTTAGGCGATCAATAACTGCAGGCTTGGTGAAATTATCTCCGACCAGGCCAATGTGTCGCTCAGAATAAAATTGTTGCCCATCAAAGCTTACAATTCCAGCAGCTTCTTGCCCGCGATGCTGTAGTGCATGTAGTCCCAGGGTAGCAATCGCGCCTGCGCCAGCATGTCCAAAAACGCCGAAGACGCCACACTCTTCATGAAGTTTGTCGTCATTCGGAATCATATCAGTTCACCGGTGCGGCGTTAATGATGCGCTCTACGTTTCTAGCGTCATCTTGCGGGATCGCCGGGGCATCACCTGTATCCAATGGTGCCAGTTCTTCGCTGTCTTGTTGGATTGATGGAATATCTTCTGCTGGTGCTGAGTCAGCTGGGGCAGGCGCAGCTGGCACTGTCGCTGCTGGTTCAGGATCCTCATCGCTTGGGAGAACACTGTTATCAGGTTCTGCTGTGCGATTTCCGAGGAAGTCTGCGATCGTTTCCTGGATGTTTTCTGGCAAAGCTGCCGTTATGCGGCCGCCGATTTCCATCAAAGTCGGCAGCGACTGGGCGTTTGTAATCCATTCAGGTCGATTCTCACGTTGCACCAGGCCATTGAAAATCATCATGGCAACTACAACAATAAGTAATCCGCGTGCAGCACCAAACATGAAACCAAGTGTGCGATCAATTGGTCCTGCACCACTGTCCAGAATGAAGTCTGAAATGCGTATCGTAATGAACGATACGATGATCAATGTAATGAAGAACACTGCTGCAGCTGAAAGTGCTACAGACAGTAGATCATTCCCTACATAAGGTTCTATATAGGGCAAAAGCATTGGATGGAAGAACAGGGCAGCGGCTGCGGCAGCAACCCATGTGCCAATGGAGAACACTTCCCGAACGAAGCCACGCATCATGGCCAAAAAGGCCGAAATCAGCATGACGCCCAGAAGAATTCCGTCCAGGATTGTAAGGGACATGGGGCAGGCTCCGGGATGTTTTATTAAGCTTTGGGCTTCTTAGCCTGAATATGCTGCATTGCCAAATATTTCTGTGGAGTTTTCCTAAGCTTCTCTTTGTGGGGCGGAGGCAGCTATAGATGCAACCATGCTTGTGAGGTCGGCAATTGCATTTACTGATAGCTCTTTTAGTCCAGATGCATTGTCTTGGGTGGCCTCTGCCGCAGTCGCTAAAGTGAAACCAAGTTTCTCGGCCTCTTTCAATCTAGATTGTGTATGGGTGACGGATCTGATCGCCCCGGAAAGGCTGATTTCGCCGAAATATACGCTGTTTTGGGGCAGCGGTGCGCCGGTTAAAGAGGAAACCAGCGCCGCAGCAACTGCCAAATCTGCGGCTGGTTCTGCTATGCGAAGTCCGCCTGCGATGTTCAAATAGACATCATTTGCACCAATTTTTACGCCGCAATGGGTCTCCAACACCGCGATAACCATAGCAAGGCGACTATTGTCCCAACCTACGACCGCTCGACGTGGCGTGCCAAGAGAGGAGGGGGCGACTAGAGCCTGTATCTCTACCAAGACTGGTCTCGTGCCTTCCATGCCAGCGAATACGGCTGTTCCCGGATTGTTAGATTTGCGTTCTCCCAAAAATAACTCGGATGGGTTGGAAACTTCTCTCAACCCGCCGCCTGTCATCTCAAAAACACCGATTTCATCCGTTGGGCCAAATCGATTTTTGACCGCACGCATAATCCGAAATTGGTGTCCGCCTTCACCTTCAAAATAGAAGACAGCGTCCACCATGTGCTCCACAACACGCGGTCCTGCTATTTGCCCATCTTTGGTGACATGGCCAACAAGAATGATCGTTGTTCCAGTTTTCTTTGCATAACGAATCATAGCTTGAGCCGCAGTACGCACCTGAGTAACAGTGCCTGGGGCTGAATCGACCTGTGATGTCCATAGAGTTTGTATGGAATCCAAGATCAGCAATGCGGGCGGTGCGTCGGATTCCAGCGTTGTCAGGATATCTTCGACGCTGGTTTCAGCGGCCAATTGAACCGGAGCATCGCGAAGGCCGAGACGTTGGGCACGCATACGCACTTGTGCAATCGCTTCCTCGCCCGAAACATAAATCACTTTCTGTCCAGCTCTTGCCAATTCGGCTGCTGCTTGAAGCAATATTGTTGATTTTCCAATACCAGGATCGCCACCAACAAGAAGAGCGGAGCCGGGCACAAATCCACCACCAGTTACTCTGTCCAGCTCTGTTATGCCGCATTGCAGCCGAGGTGCTTCTGGAGTCTCGCCTTGTAGCGGCACCAGTTCCATGACGCGGCCTTTGCCAACCAGACGCTTTGAGGAACCGCCAATGCCTGAGCCGGGGTTCTCCTCAATAATTGTGTTCCACGCGTTGCAAGCCTCACATTTACCGCCCCAGCGAGGTGTCACGGCGCCACAATTTTGGCAGACATATTGCAATTTTTGTTTGGCCAAGATTGTTCCGATCAAATGTCGTTGATGTAGGTGCGATGAAAGCGGCTACCTAGGCTCGTTAGAAACTCGTATCCGATTGTTCCAGCTACCGTTGCCACATCGTCCAAAATTACATTGGGACCAATGAGTTCAATCCACTCGTCTGAATGGGTTCCATCTATTACTTCGCGTAAATCTGGATGGTCGGATACATCAATACTGATTAGATCCATCGAAACGCGGCCGATAAGTGGAACAGGGTGACCCCTCAAAGCTGCAAAAGCGCCTTTACGGGCATCAGTGCTTCCTGCAGACCTAATATATCCGTCAGCATAACCTGCTGAGACGGTCGCTATCACTCTGTGTTCTGATTTAGAATTCGTTGAAGGCAGCACTGTCTCTGCGCCGCCATACCCAACGGTTTCCCCTGGAGCCGCCGACTTTATTTGGAGTATGCGCGATTCAATTTTGATTACTGATTTCATTGGGTTTTTAAGTAATGCTTGTGCAGTACAGGCGCCACCATACAGAGCAATTCCAGGCCTGACTAAATCGTATTGGTAGTCTGGACCGAGGAATATGCCAGCGGAATTTGCAAGTGAAGCCATTGTGCCATTACTGGCTTCGACTGCTGGCTGAAACGCTCTGTTTTGTATTGCGCTCAATGCGTCATGCGGCGCGTCAGCGGAGGCAAGGTGGCTCATCAGAAGGCTTGGGGGACAATCTTCCAGTGCGTCACTTGCAAGCAATGCATGATAGTCGGCGATCGGCATTCCCAGTCTGTTCATTCCTGTTTCGAGTTGAATTGCATACGGTAGTTTTTCATCACCAACGGCATGGAGCCAGGCGTCAATCTCTGTATTTATGATCGGCCTTAGGCTATATTGTTTATAGATATCAAATGCTTCAGGAAAAAAACCCGCAAGGACATAAATCACAGCATCAGGCGCTGCTTTGCGGGTGCGAATGCCCTCTTCCGGTAAAGCAACAAAGTATGTTCGGCAACCGGCCTTCCAAAGTGTAGGAACTACCTGCTCTATACCAAGTCCATAGGCATTTGCTTTTACAACAGCCCCACACTCTGCCTTTGGCGTCATTTCATTAAGCGTGAGCCAATTCGCGGCTATAGCGCCAAGGTCAATGGTCAGTCGCGCGCCGGCCATACTGGCTGCAAATGACGAGTTATCCATATTGTTCCGGGAGCCGATCATCCTGCGCCAAATCACTGAATCGAGTGAACTCACCTTCGAATTGTAGTTTCACAGTGCCGGTTGGTCCATGACGTTGTTTTGCAATAATGACTTCGGCGACGCCAGCCACTTCTTCCATATCAGCTTGCCATTTGAAGAACTCTTCAGTTCCTTCTTTTGGCATCTGTCGTTGGAGATAGTATTCCTCACGATACACAAAGACCACAACATCCGCATCTTGCTCGATAGAGCCAGATTCGCGAAGATCGGATAACTGTGGGCGTTTGTCATCTCGGTTCTCTACCTGACGAGATAGCTGGGACAATGCAAGGATTGGAACGTTCAACTCCTTCGCTAATGCCTTCAGGCCTGTGGTGATTTCCGTGATTTCCTGTACGCGATTGTCCGAGCGTTTGCCTGAACCGGACAGCAGCTGTACGTAATCGATGATCAACATGTCCAGGCCACGTTGTCGTTTCAACCTACGCGCACGCGCCGTGAGTTGTGAGATTGAAATACCGCCAGTATGATCGATGTAAAACGGAATGCTCTGCATCTCTTGGCTGGCAATGACAATGTCATTGAATTGGCGTTCATCGATCGAACCACGCCGAATTTCGGACGAGGATACTTGCGATTGTTCTGCGATAATACGTGTTGCCAGCTGTTCAGACGACATCTCCAAAGAGAAAAAGCCTACTATGCCGCCGTTCATTGCCTTTGTTGTGCCATCTGGCTGGACTTCGCCCATATAGGCTTTGGCGACATTGAAAGCGATGTTTGTGGCCAGCGCAGTTTTACCCATGGCTGGACGACCGGCAAGAATAACCAGATCGGATGATTGTAAACCACCCATCTGTCCGTCGAGGTCTCGCAATCCGGTAGACACACCGGAAAGATTTCCATCCCTCTGATAAGCGGCGCTGGCCATATCAATTGCGTCTTTCAACGCATCAGTGAAGCTATGGAAGCCTCCGTCATAGCGGCCTTGTTCAGCAAGCTCGTAGAGCCGTTTCTCAGCATCTTCAATTTGTTCACGTGGCGCGTGATCGACAGGAGAGTCAAAGGCAACGTTTACAAGGTCTTCGCCAATACCAATCAAGCTTCTACGGATAGCAAGGTCGTAGATTGAGCGACCATAATCTACCGCATTGATAATTGTCGTTGCTTGCGTTGCAAGTCGAACCAAATACTGACCGACTGTAATTTCACCGACTTGTTCATCAGAAGGCAGGAAGGTTTTCAGCGTAATTGGTGTCGCAACTTTGCCAACACGAATGAGTTGGGCAGCGGTTTCATATATTTGTCGATGAAGGCCTTCATAAAAGTGCTCTGGCTCGAGAAAATCTGAAACGCGATAGAAAGCTTCATTGTTAATGAGCATTGCGCCCAGCAACGCTTGCTCAGCCTCAAGATTGTGTGGCGCAAGACGGTAAGCATCATCGCTTTGTTCTTTGTTGTTATCGTTGGTCTCGACTGTCGTCAGTGCTGTGGTGTTCATCCGGCTCTCCGCTCTCAGCCGTTTTTAACCATTTGGAAACCATATCGGAAGAGCGATAGGTAAACTCATTTCCTCATTGCCTGTCTAATTTCAATCGACAGACGTGTTGTCCCCACTACCCACAATGCAAAATGCCCGGCACTGAGACCGGGCATTCAATTTCATGAGATATGGCAGATTATTCTGCGACTTCTTCCGAATCAGCTTCGCCATCTTCAGTAATTTCAGCGGCGCCTTCTTCGAAAACTTCTTCCAAGTTAGGAGCATCTTCATCCGCGACTTCTTCTTCTTCTTCGAAGTTGTCTTCGGCTACGGAAACATCTTCACCTTGTGCCTGACGTTCTGCTTCGTCCTCTGAACGCGCAACGTTTACTGTCACAGATGCGTTCACATCGGCAAACAGTGCAATGTTTACACCGTGCAGGCCGATTTTCTTGATTGGCTCATTGAGCTGAATTTGCGAACGCTGAACTTTGAAGCCAGCTTCATCAAGAGAAGATGCGATATCGCGGGTTGTTACAGAACCGTAGAGTTGACCAGTTTGGCCAGCACGACGAATGAGCACAACGCTTGTGCCGTCCATGCGGCCAGCAACATCCTGCGCATCAGTTTGAAGGTCCATATTGCGCGCTTCGATTTCTGTGCGACGGTTCTCAAATTCTTTCATGTTTGCAGATGTTGCGCGCAAAGCCTTGCCATTTGGCAAAAGGAAGTTACGTGCGTAACCATCTTTAACACGTACAACGTCGCCGACCTGTCCAAGGCGTGCAATGCGTTCAAGAAGAATAATATTCATGTTCGTTTCCTATCTAGTGAATCAAGAGTTTGATGTTCCATGGGCAAAACGCCCGCGGAGATTAAGAAACCCATCCAGCCAACCAAGTGCTAGGATGAGCAAAATTGGGAAGCCAAAAAAGATTATGCTTCCGTAAACAGCAATAAGAACGATGCCGCGTGCGGCCATTTTTTGCGTCAGCGCGTGAAGGGCGGCAAACCCTGAGATAATGACGAGCGATATAGACGCTCCAGCCACCACTGCTAGAATGGGAGTTGCCTCACCGGTCACCCAAATCACTACAATTGCAAATAATGCGGTCGCATACATTAGCTTGGGAAATTGAAGCGTTGCGATAGAGACGACAGGCCGTTTGAATGCGCCATAGCGTCGTGAGATGCGAATGGCGAGAGTGAGGTTCAAGCTTGTGATCAGAACCAGAGCCCCTGCTGCAACAAAAGGAAGCACCGCAACGAAAATAGAAACGGCTTCCCCAATAATCTCGGTCGTGATTTGTCCGGCATTTATCGCACTGAGTAGCATTGCTTCGGCTTGCGGCTGAATTGCTGCAGCTGCCGTTAGCGGATCGAAGCCAGTATGCATTCCTATCAGTATTACACACATAACAGATGTAACCGCGATTGCGGACAACACCCGGCCCATTGGAAACCAAGCTGCAATATCGGTTTCGTCATGGTCCGTGTTTCGCAGAGCCACCAGATAACTTGCAACTAGGGCTGGGACTGCAACATTTAATGCGTAGGGCACGGAAATTTCTAGTAGGCCTGCGGCAGCAACAATGGCGATGGCTGCTGCAAGAGCAGCAATCACGCCTGAACGCGGACCGAAGGTCAAACTTGCGATTTGAAGAGGGAGCTGAGCAAACAGCGGCAGCACAAGGGCTGTAAAAGCACCAGCGAGGACGCTTCCAAATAGGAGAGCCGATAAAACCCCGGCGCTGATACTGATAAGAATTGTCTGTGTCATTCTCTCGCTGTCCCGCGTTTGCGGTTAGAAGCTTTCAATCGAACCGATTGCTTGCCTCAGCTGACTTGAAATTGGGCGGCGGATCATTCCGCCGCCCGATATAAATTTTACTTAATTACGTACGGCAGCAAGCCGAGGAACCGGGAGCGTTTGATGGCCTGAGCTAATTCGCGCTGTTTCTTAGCGGAAACTGCTGTGATGCGTGAAGGAACAATCTTTCCGCGCTCTGATACATAGCGCTGAAGAAGTTTTACATCTTTGTAATCAATCTTCGGAGAATTAGCACCGGAGAATGGGCAGGTTTTGCGACGGCGGTGAAAAGGACGACGTTGCGGTAGTTGTTCGATATCAACCATTGAATTAATCCTTGCTCTTACCGGTCACGACCACGACCACCGCCACCGGGGCGACGATCATCACGATCACGTTTTTGCATCATGGCTGTTGGGCCTTCTTCGTGTTCTTTGACACGAATGGTCATATAACGCAGCACGTCTTCATTGATGCGCATCTGACGCTCCATTTCTGCAACAGCGGCGTGTGGTGCATTGATGTTCATGAAAGTGAAGTGAGCCTTGCGGTTACGCTGAATGCGGTAAGTAAGGGATTTGAGACCCCAGCTTTCCACGAACGACACTTCGCCGCCATTTTCCGTAAGGATTTCTTTCATGTTGTCGACCAGGGATTCTACCTGCTGGCCAGACAAGTCTTGTCGTGCAAGCACGACATGCTCGTAAAGTGGCATATTGCCTTTCCTTATATTTAGTTCAGCGCAAAGCCCCATCGAAGCCCTTTGGTCAAACGACCGTTGGAAAGGCTCATCGAAGACGCATCGAGAGCGGGGACACCGAAAGCCGGACAAAAGCCCTACTATGTCAAATCATGTCTCCATGAAAATTGCCATAGCCCTTCGTTCAGCCCCCAGCTGAACTGGTTGCGATTGCGGCGTTATACTGGTGACACCTTTAAATGCAAGGTGTTTCAGCCGAAAATTGGCCCTTTGACATGATTTATTGCAAAGTTCCTTGACACAGGGGCTTTGAATAGAGTGTCTCACCCACCAAATTGCATTAATACGGCATTAGCGACACGAGGTAAAATTTAGATGACACGCGTTTTCACATTTCCAGGCCAGGGCAGTCAGGCTGTCGGTATGGGCAAGGCACTTTCAGAAACGTCTCCTGCTGCAAAAGCAGTTTTTCAAGAAGTTGACGAAGCGCTTGGTGAAAAATTGAGTGACGTGATCTGGAACGGCCCGTTGGATGCTTTAACGCTGACATCAAACACTCAACCCGCACTTATGGCCGTGAGCTTGGCGGCAATCGCAGCGATGGCAGAGGCGGGCATTGGAGTGTCCGATTCTGCCTCATTTGTTGCCGGTCACTCTTTGGGTGAATACTCAGCTTTGGCGGCGGCTGGTAGTCTGAGCATTGCTGATGCAGCCAAATTATTGCGCATTCGTGGGGACGCCATGCAAAGCGCAGTGCCAGTTGGTCAAGGAGCTATGGCTGCGATTCTCGGTTTGGAATTGGAGCAAGTCGAAGCACTTGTTAAAGATGCATCTGAAGCCGGTGTTTGTGATGTCGCAAATGATAACGCGCCGGGGCAGGTGGTTGTATCTGGTTCCAAGGAAGCTGTAGAAAAGGCAGCAGAGCTTGCTAAAGGCTTGGGTGCACGGCGTGCGCTGATGTTGCCGGTTAGTGCTCCCTTTCATTGCTCTTTGATGCAGCCTGCTGCGGACCGCATGGCCGAAGCATTGCAAGGCACCGCATTTAAAGCTCCGGTCGTTCCATTGATTGCAAATGTTCTTGCAACTCCAATCAGCGATCCTGTCGCAATAAAAGGCCATCTGGTGGAGCAGGTTACGGGCCGTGTCCGTTGGCGCGAATCTGTAGTCTGGCTCAGTGAAAACGGTGTGACCGATGCGCTTGAGATTGGTGCGGGCAAAGTACTGGCTGGATTGATTAAGCGCATTGCTCCAGGTATCAGCGCGCAATCCATTGGCAAGCCCGAAGATATTCAGGCGCTCGTCTGATAAACAGATTGAAAGATTACGACAAAGGACCGATTCATGTTTGATCTGACTGGAAAAACCGCTCTTGTAACTGGCGCTAGCGGAAGCCTTGGAGCCTCTATTGCAAAAGCATTGCATTCACATGGCGCAACCGTTGCGCTGCATGGAACTCGTGTGGAAGCGCTTGAAGCATTAAAAACAGAACTTTGTGAAAGAGCGCATGTATTTCCTTGTAATCTTGGAGACCGTGAAGCGCGCTCTGCTCTGGTTCCGTCCGTGTTAGACGCTTTGGGTCAAGTTGATGTTCTGGTCAATAATGCCGGTATTACTCGCGACGGCCTCGCCATGCGCATGCAGGACGAAGATTGGGATGCTGTAATTGATATTAATCTCAACGCCCCATTTGAACTAGCGCGCGCTTGCCTTCGCAGCATGATGAAAGCTCGCCATGGACGCATTATCGGTATTTCATCCGTTGCGGGCACTGTTGGAAATGCCGGACAAGCAAACTATGCCGCTACAAAGGCTGGCCTTGTTGGTATGTCAAAGGCGCTCGCGCGTGAAGTCGCAAGCCGTGGCATTACTGTAAACTGCATCGCACCTGGGCTGATCGATTCAGCTATGAATGACAAACTTAACGACAAACAGCGCGAAGCGATTCTTGCAGGCGTTCCAGTCGGGCGTCTTGGCGCATCAGATGAGATTGCGGCGGCGGTGCTATTCCTTGCGAGCCACGAAGCGGCCTACATTACAGGCGAGACAATTCAGATCAATGGCGGCATGGCAATGGTCTAGCGCTTTCGTTAGGGCTCTTGCTGTTGCTGGCGTTTCAAAATAAACTGTGGTAGCAAGCGCGAAATTCCTTGATTGTTGCGACGTTTTTGCCGCATAGCCTGTCACTGGAAACTAAAATTGGGAACTATCTGTGATTTAGCACAACATCTTGTGTAAACAGATAGGGCCAAACGGAACTACTTGGGTTTTGAGGCATCAGATCTAAGCTAGGCGAATGAGAAGAATCACCGGCGCGATTTGCGCTTCATGAGGGCTTTGAACAGGGTTACCGGTTCAAAGTCTTTGGTGTAAAGATTATTTAAGCAGCCGCCCAAGCGCGGTGGATGAATGAGGAAAGTGACTTATGAGCAATGTTGCCGACAAGGTGAAAGAAATCGTAATTGGCCACCTGGATGCCGAGGCAGACAAGGTAACGATTGAATCGAGCTTTATTGAAGACTTGGGCGCAGACAGCCTTGATACAGTTGAGTTGGTTATGAAATTCGAAGAAGCCTTCGAAATCACAATCCCTGACGAAGCTGCAGAATCCATCGTAACTGTTGGTGATGCGGTGAAGTTCATCGAATCTCAAGCAAGCGCTTAAGCCTGTTTGAAGCTAGCGATAGGCGGCCGGCCTCTTTGATGCCGGCGCCTTTTAAAGAGCATATGACGAAGTATTTTTCAGTTCAGCAATTGGATGGACTATGAGACGTGTGGTTGTAACTGGCCTTGGCACGGTTAACCCGCTCGGCTGCGGAGTTGAGCCATCTTGGTCGAATCTTATTGCCGGAAAGAGCGGAGCGTCTCGCGTTGAGCGTTTCGAAGTAGAAGATATCGCGTGTAAAATCGCTTGTCATATCCCTTATGGCGATGGCTCTGATGGTACCTATAATCCTGATGATTGGATGGCATCGCGTGACCAGCGCAAGGTAGATAATTTTATCGTCTATGCAATGGCTGCTGCGCAGCAAGCATTGGACGATGCAGACTGGCATCCAACAAGTTACGAAGATCAGATCACATCTGGAGTCTTAATTGGCTCGGGTATTGGTGGTCTTGAGGGAATCGAAACTGCAGCGCATTTCTTGCGCGACCATGGACCGCGCCGTTTAAGCCCATTTTTCATTCCAGGGCGGTTGATCAATCTCGCTTCTGGCTATGTTTCGATTAAGCATGGCCTTAAGGGACCGAACCACTCTGTTGTCACTGCTTGTTCAACCGGTGCGCATGCCATTGGCGATGCCGGGCGGTTTATCGCTTTGGGTGATGCGGATATCATGGTTGCCGGTGGTACTGAGTCTCCAGTATGTCGGCTTTCTTTGGCTGGATTTGCATCTTGCCGAGCGTTGTCTACAGCATTTAATGATGATCCGACCAGTGCATCACGACCCTATGATAAGGACCGCGACGGGTTTGTTATGGGTGAGGGGGCCGGTATCGTTGTTCTTGAAGAATACGAGCATGCGAAAGCCCGTGGCGCAAAAATTTATGGCGAACTAATTGGGTATGGTCTGTCGGGCGACGCGCATCATATTACGGCGCCTTCTGAAGATGGTGATGGGGCTTATCGCTGTATGAAAGCGGCCTTGAAACGCGCAGACTTGAATTCGTCAGATATTGATTATGTTAACTCCCACGGTACGTCCACGCCGCTTGGAGACGAAATTGAATTGCGTGCGGTTGAGCGTCTGGTTGAAGGCAATGCCGCGAATTTAACGATGTCTGCCACGAAATCTGCTACTGGCCATTTGTTGGGTGCTGCAGGTGCCATTGAGGCAATATTCTCCTTACTTGCTATTCGTGATAATGTGGCGCCGCCGACATTGAATTTGGATAACCCATCTGTTGATACACAGATTGATCTTGTGCCGCATAAGGCCAAGGAAAAAGAAATTTCCGTTGCGCTATCAAATTCTTTTGGATTTGGCGGTACAAACGCATCACTTATTTTTCGAGACCTGCACTAAACAGGATAACCTGTATTAACGCTGGCCTCATGTTGGAGACTTAAAGATGACGCGATCCAGGCGTGGTTCAAAGAACTCGGACTACGATCCGTTAGATTTTGACAGTGAAGAGCGACGTTATTCGCCGCGCAGTGCACGCCAGTCATTGCAATCGGAAATTGCTCCACCTCCGCCGTCTGGGCATGCACGTCGTCGTCATCCTATCGTCTTTCTCCTCAACTTTCTTTTGATGTCCGCCATCGTATTGGTCGTCGTGTTGGGTGGCCTGCTATTCTATGGCAAGACGCTTTATGATGCCGAAGGGCCGTTACAAACAGATAAGTCAATTGTTGTTGAGCGCGGCATGAACGTTCAGGCTATTGCTAATTTGCTTGATGAACAGAGCATTATAAACAACAAGATATTGTTCCTTGCGAGTGTTCGCGTTACAGATTCACATGGGAAGTTGAAAGCTGGCGAATATCTTTTCGAAGAAAAGTCTTCCATGGCAGATGTCGTCGCCCGTCTTGTTGAAGGTAAGTCGATCCTTCACGCTGTAACCATTCCTGAAGGCCGCACAACAAAGCAGATCGTGGATATTCTGAACAACGATCCCATTCTAACAGGCACTATTGACAGCATTCCACCAGAAGGCACTTTGCTGCCTGAAACATACAAATTCACCCGCGGCGATAGCCGTAAACAATTACTGGATCGTATGCGGAGCGCCCGAGATCGAATTGTGGCTGATGTTTGGTCGCGGCGGTCACCTGATTTGCCGATTTCAACACCGGAAGAAATGGTTATTTTGGCGAGCATTGTTGAAAAAGAAACTGCTTTGGCAGATGAGCGTCCAAGAGTTGCCAGCGTCTTTATCAATCGTTTGAAACAAGGAATGCGACTGCAAACCGATCCAACAGTAATTTATGGAATTGTTGGCGGAGAAGGAACGCTAGGGCGTCCTATTTCACGTGCTGACCTACGTGCGGAAAACCCATACAATACATATGTAATCGATGGCTTACCGCCGGGACCAATTGCCAATCCAGGCCGTGCTGCTCTTGAAGCAGTGATTAATCCGGCGCGTACAAAGGATTTGTTTTTTGTGGCAGATGGTTCAGGAGGTCATGCATTTGCTGAAACTTTTGCAGACCATCAAGCCAATGTTCGCAATTGGAGGCAGATTGAGCGTGACCGCGCAGCTGAACCGACAAGTGACAGTGATACAAGCAATTAGACCGTAAGTTCATGAGCCCGGTTCTTTCCATAGTTCGATCAATGAGGTGTTCTCGATGGCAATAAGCAGTATGACTGGTTATGGCCGTTCAGACGGAGCCTTTGAAGATCGGACTTGGTATTGGGAAGTCCGGAGCGTCAATGGCAAAGGTCTAGACCTGAAATTTCGTTTGCCGCAGACTTTTGACAGCATTGAACTAAATTGCCGCAAACATGCTCAATATCAATTGGGTAGAGGGAATGTTCAATGCAGTCTTTCGCTAACAAACGCGGATAATAAGCCAACACTTCAGATTAATGAGGATGCACTTCAACTGGCGCTAAGCCATATTGAGGCGATTGAAGAAAAGACGCAGACCAGACCATCTAGTGCGACAGAGATATTGGCTATGTCTGGTGTTCTTGAACGAACTGTAGAAGAGCCAAATCAAGAATTGTTGGATGCGCTGGGACAAGCGCTCTACAATAGTTTTGAAGAAGCCCTTTCTGCATTGAAGCAGGCTCGGGCCTCCGAAGGTAAGCATCTGGAAGATATTATTTCGGGGCTGGTTCAACAAATTTCTGATTTGACAGATGAGGCTTCCGCAAATCCTTCTAGGAGTGCTACAGCGATACAAGAGCGACTTTTCAAACAAGTTTCTTTGCTTTCAGATGGGAAATCCCGCCTTGATGGGGATCGCTTGCACCAAGAGGCAATGTTGATTGCGACAAAGGCTGATATTCAAGAAGAAATTGATCGTTTGCTTGCCCATGTTGCTGCCGCAAAGGAACTTTTAGCGGCGGACGAACCGGTTGGTCGGAAATTTGACTTTCTGACTCAGGAGTTCAATCGTGAAGCAAATACATTGTGTTCAAAGTCAAACGATCCAAGCCTCACCAAAATTGGTTTGGCGCTGAAAGCCGCTGTCGATCAAATGCGTGAGCAGATACAGAACATCGAATAGGACTGCCAAATGCGCAATACTTCAGCCAATACAATCGACCGTCGTGGTGTGATGCTGGTCTTATCATCGCCATCAGGCGCGGGCAAATCAAGTATTGCTAAACAAATCCTGGATAAGAATTCTGAAATTGAGCTTTCTGTATCCGTTACCACACGGGAACAGCGCCCAAGTGAAATAGATGGCACCCACTATCATTTCATCGATCAAAAGCGGTTCACTGTTATGCGCGACCGTGGCGAACTGTTGGAATGGGCAGAGGTGCATGGCAATTTTTACGGGACACCACGGGATCCGGTAGAAGATGCTTTGTCAAATGGCCGCGACGTATTGTTTGATATCGATTGGCAAGGCACGAAGCAACTCAATGAGAAAATGCCAGAAGACCTTGTTCGGATTTTTGTTTTACCGCCAAGCATTGCAGAGTTAAAATCTCGATTGGAACGCCGTGCAGAAGATACCGCTGATGTGATTGCGAAGCGTTTGGCAAATTCAGCGCTAGAAATGGAACAATGGTCAGAATACGACTACGTCATTATCAATGAAAAACTCGAACCATCTTTCGAAAAGGTTCAGTCAATATTACACGCGGAACGGATGCGCCGTGAACGCGTCATTGGCATGAAAATGTTTGTAGACGGCTTAATCAACCAGCTCTAAGCGCTTCTATTGCGTTTGCAAGCGCAACAAACCCTTTGACAGGAACTTGTTCCGCCCTCTCTGTTGGCGCGATGCCCGTTTGCTCAAATAACTCAGTCGTTGCGCCAAGTGACTTTAGGCTTTGCCTAAGCATTTTGCGGCGCTGCCCGAAGGCCGCTGTTGTGACCTTCGTCAATGCTCTCAGGCTACAAGGGAGCGGGTTTGTGCGCGGCTCTAGGTGCACAACACTTGATGTGACCTTGGGTGGCGGTGTGAATGCTTGAGGCGAGATGTCAAAGAGTAATTCTGTCGTACAGCGCCACTGAGCCAAAATAGACAGTCGTCCATAAGCCTTTGAACCTGCAGATGCAGCAATTCTTTCAGCCACTTCTTTTTGAAACATGAGCGTCAGGGAACTATACACTGGTGGCCAAACTTCAGATTCCAACCACCCAATCAAAAGAGGCGTCGCAATATTGTAGGGCAAATTTGCGATTATTTTGATATTAGCATCAGCCGGAAAATGCGGCTGATCTTGCAGGGCATCCCCTTCAACGATTTTCAGTTGGTTGGGATATATCTTGGCTATTTGATTGAGAGCTTCGATGCAGCGCTGGTCACGTTCTACAACAGTTATGCTGTTTGGCCCTTCCTTAAGGATAGCGCGTGTTAGTCCACCTGGTCCCGGCCCAATTTCTAAAACATCAGTTCCTTTGAGGCGTCCAGCACTACGCGCAATTTTACTGGTGAGATTGAGATCCAGTAAGAAATTCTGGCCGAGAGATTTTTTCGGAGCCAGGTCAAATCGATCCATTACATCCCGTAGCGGTGGCAAGCTATCAAAAGTATGGTTCATAGATTTTTACCAGTTGTCATTTTTGATGCCAGACGAATTGCGGAAATCAAGCTGTCTGCTCTGGCAATGCCTTTGCCGGCAATATCTAACGCTGTTCCGTGGTCAGGCGACGTGCGCACAAAAGGAAGGCCAAGTGTAACATTTACACCTTCGTCAAAGGCCAGGGTTTTTGCAGGGATTAAAGCCTGATCATGATACATGCAGACTGCCACATCATAATTTGCACGCGCCCTTGGATGAAACATAGTGTCTGCAGGCAGAGGCCCTACGACATCAATTCCTTCTGCTTTGAGTTCAGTCAGGGCAGGGGCGATGATATCTCTATCTTCCAAACCCATACTGCCATCTTCGCCTGCGTGTGGGTTTAGGCCGGCAACTGCGATGCGAGGGGTTGCAATACCAAAGCGCTTTTTAAAATCACTGTTGCAGATACGGATAGTGTCCAAAATCAAGTCTTTCGTAAGTGCTTTGGGCACATCCGCAACTGGAATATGAATAGTAACGGGAACGGTCGACAGAATGTCAGAGGCTATTAGCATAACAGGCGTAACAGCTTGACCTGTATGTTGCTTTGCAAGTTCGCCAAGAAATTCGGTGTGTCCAGGAAATGCGAACCCAGTGTCATAAAGGTTTTTTTTATGAATGGGGTTCGTTACGATACCTTCACAAAATCCATCAAAAACTGCTGACACTGCACTTTGAATACATGAGATTACGGCCTCGCCATTGGCAGGATTTAACACGCCGCAACAGTCTGGTTCGGTTGCTGAAGTATCAACGACAATCATCTCTTCCGAAGCAGAATTATCTGCCAATGTCTCACCTGAAATAACTCTCAGTGGAAGATCAACACCCAAGGTGGTTGCGCGTAGTGAAAGCGTCCTTGCACATCCGAATACTGCAAAAGGAGGCAAATCGAGTGTCCGCCTGTTTTTCCACGCAGAAATTACCAGGTCGGGCCCAATACCCGACGGCTCGCCCATTGTTAGCGCTAGTGGATTTGTCACAAGATGAGTTGCCTGGTTCGCTTGCCGGCTAGACTATCGAATATCAATGATGGCTTCTTGACGTAGATCGCGAATGTAACGACGTGCAAGAAGCTGACCTTCTTTATCCATCATTTCCGCGCGAACTTCATTTTCAACTTTTGCGTTGCTTGCAACATCGCGAATTCCGCAAAGAACTAAAATTTCATAGCCTTCTTTAATGCGTCCTGCTTCTGTTCCTTGACTGATTTCAATTGAACTTAGCTTTTCAACCAAAGGCTTGGACAACTGGGTCTCGTCACGACGGCCAACGTTTTTGACTACAACATCGCGCATTCCTTCGGCCTGCACACCAACGGCTTCACAGCCCGCGATTGTCGGGCGAAACTTATCCGCGCGTCGTTTGATCGCTTTGATTTCTGATTCTTTAGAGCCGCTTGGAACAATAAATATAACCTGCTTGAGGGTGTATTCTTTGATGGTTCGTTGTTCTTCGCCAAGCGCACGCACGGACGCAATCACATCAGCATCCTCAACCTTCACTGTACTGCGAAATCTGGCTCGAACAACGCGAGACCAAGCAAGTTCAGCCTTCAACCGACCCTTCAACGCTGATGGGTTCACACCAGATTTATTGAGAGCTTGGCCAAGTTGTGAAGGACTCATTTTTGTTCGTTTAGCAATGCTAGCGAAAGCGCCGTCTACCTCCTGCGGTGAGACATTTATTCCCCGGCGACTAGCCTCGCCAATTTTCAGTTTTTCCTCAATCAATTCGTCCAAAGCTTTTTTTCGAGAGCCATTTCTCGTCGTTAGCTTCAAGAGCTTTAGTCTTTGAGATAGCTCATAGGTTGTGATGGGTTGATCATTGACCAGGGCAACAATTTTGCTTTGTGCAAGAGCAATTCCGCCAGAAGATATGGTGGCAACCACGAAGGCTGAAAGCGCCAAATAGCGAAACGAACGGAAAGCGGAAAACATGTTAGTTACCCTTGTCAGAATTTGAGCGCTTCTAAAATGGCACTCATGTCGAATTTGGAGACATTTCGTATGAAGGTAAGTTTAGGGCAAAATGTGGCGACAAAGAAGAGCCGCGACGCCTCTTCTCGGTGAAATTTGCTTCATAGTTCAATAATGGCCGTAGAACTGGTCTTAGATTTCAAGAATGAATTGAGCTATAGATCTAGTATGTTGTGGTTGTGTTTGCGTCTTCGTCGTTGAAGTTGCGGCTGATTTTTCCACCGCCTATAGTTTTAAGGTTTACCTTAAGGTAGATACGCTGATCAGAGTCCAAATCGGTATAACGATCGTGGGTCTCAGAGTAAGTCAGAGATAAACCAAAACACTCATCATCATATGCGATTCCTAAACTGTCGCTCACAGCGCCACTATTGTGTAAGTCATAACGTACTGAACCAAAAGCACGCCAGTTTTCGTTAATTTGCAGCGAAGCGGTTGCACGAATTTCTTCTCGGTCTTCATCAATTCCTAAGTTCGGCTGTGCGCCAAAATAGGCATAGCCAAGGGAAGCCCCGAGGAAGCCTCGTTCTCCGCTTGCTGTGATTTCAGAGCGATTGATTTCGAAATCATCTTCATCAAAACGTACAAAAGCATCGAGACGCAAGTCTTTCGCTGTGTCGAGGGTAAACCTTGCAATAAAATCAGAACGATCGGTTTCAAGCCCGCTATCGCTTCCTGTGGCCGCTACATCCGGATTAGCAAAGGAGTTTTTGCCAAACAAATGGAATGACTGGCCAATGACAGTACGTATTGACATACCATTGTTGAAATTCGCGCGGTATATCAAGCCGATGTTAGCTCGCGAGCCGCCTTCTACCCTGTCGTAGCCAGAAAATTTGTTGATACTGAACAGATTGGTGTCATCAAATACCAAGCTCTGAGCATCTTCATTTGGTAGACTGCCAAGCTGGTTCTCATTGCTTCGCAGAATAACTTGGGCAACAGGTTCAAATCGCTGTGTTCCCCAGCTGTGTTGGCTTAGCAAAGGCCAGCGCCATTCAACACCAGCCAAAGCAAGGCCGCGAAACGCTTCATTATCTTCAATGAATGGCGCCAGTGGTTCATCCTTTTCCAGCCAAAATGCATCACCACGTAGAGAGGCAAATGGCGTAAAGAGTTGTCCCATCGGGCCAACAAGCGTTTTCTGCCATGTTGTTTCTAAAGAGGCGCGCGTGTAGGTGCCCTTTGGTCCCACGATCCTGCCTGTTGGGTTTCCGTTACTTGAACCAAAGTCGGTGTTTTCCCGTGAAAGGCTTGTAAAGTTGAAATCAAATGATAGTTCGCCATTGAGTACCGGATCACCGAACACCAAATTGTAATCTAGAATTGGGTGAACGACAGCCTGCTCTTCTTGAAAGTCAGTTCCGGCGCTATCTTCGCTGTCCTCACGCAATACGCGGAAATGATATCCGCGCAAATCGAAATAGTTGCGTTCACTTTGACCTGTCAAATAAAGCGTAGAAACGGCTTCCTGGCGAGCACTGTCTTCCAAATCATAGTCACGGGTAAAGGTTCGATCGCTAATAGCAGTCGCGTCCCACCCCCATTTCCATTGATGGTTTATATGAAATTCGCCGTCAGACTGGACATAGCCGCGTAATGTTTCATCGCCTTGCAAATCTTTGAACTCATCTGGGTCAAATTGCGCGATTCCGGCAGCCCGAATTCGATAAGAGCCCGTCAACATTTTGTGCCGCCACTCTGCATCCACAAGCAAGCCTTGCTTTGAATACGCAGTAGGCGTGACGGTCAAATCATAGTTTGGAGCCAAATTGAAGAAGTATGGCGTGCTAAGACCAAGACCTGTGGAAGCACCATAGCTCAACCTTGGAATAAGGAAGCCCGTCTTTCTTTTAACTGAAGGGTCGGGGTGCGAGAAAAACGGCATGTAAGCTACCGGAACACCCATAAACTCCAACCAGGCATTCTGATAGTAGATCATCTGCTCTTCTTGGTCGTGAATCACCTTGGCCGCTTTGACTTGCCATAGAAAAGGTCGGTTTGGTCTGTCAGCACAGGCCTCACACGCGGTATAGCTGCCCTGATTGAAGACCGTGCGGTTACCCTCGGTGCGCTCAGCAGTCTCCGCGCCAAATGTCGCGTTTTCCGGCGTCTTCACTTCAAGTGACCGAACGAATCCATCACGGAAATCGTCAGTGATATCAACCTGATTTGCACTCAGGATATTTCCGGTCGGTTCTGTTATTCGAACATTGCCGAATGCCATGAGACGACCGCTGCGCTGATTGTAAACAACGCGTTCTGAGGTAAGAGTGTAGCCGTCATAGACGATCTCGACATTACCGGATGCAGAGACCGATTCCTCATCATAATTATAAATGAGCTCATCGGCTTCAACGAGCATTTGTGTATTAGGGTTGGTACGAACTTCATCTACTAGTTGCTGCGTGCTTTGCGCATAAGCAGAAAATCCCATTGGCGACAAAAGCATAGCGGCTGTCAACGCGAGAGCAGAAGACGAAGCTACTTGTGCCCAACGCAACCGATCACGACGATTACCTGAATTTGCAACTAACATGTTTTTGAGCATAGCTCCGCTGTTGCCCTGATTATCAGCGCAAGCATCGAGCAATTTGTTCTCGGATCGGGTCTTGGCGGAATGCCTCATCCGTCCTCCTGATACAATAATACAGTTACGCCCAATACACTTGCAATGAGCGCAGGAAGCCAAGCAGCAAGAGCAGGGTCGAGCAATCCATTGCTACCCAAATCTCCAACCAGTTCAGATAAAACATAAAGCACGAAGCCAGCTCCAATTCCACTTAAAATCATTCTCCCGGCACTGCCGAGTCGAGTCAATTTTAATGAAACCGTTGCTGCGATGATAACCATAGCAATAAATAACAGGGGGCGAGCTAAATGTGTCTGATATTCTAGCTGTAATCGATTTGTCTTTAGACCGGCGCGGCGCGCCGATGCAATCGTGTCTCTTAGTTGCCAAAACGCAACGTTTCCGGTGCTTTCGGCTTGCTGTCCAGCTTGTTCTTGGGTGAAGAAGGTTGAGAGTTCGTAGCGTTTTCTCAACACTGGAGGAGAATCAGCTGTTGCAACGCGTGCCTCGTTAAGCTCCCAGTAACCATCTTTCCAATTAGCTGAACTTGCATCGACTTGTTCGAGAAAATCTCCGTCTTTGGTAAATACGAGCGCTGTAACATTAACAAGTGTTAACCCTTTATTCGCCGCTCTTTCTGCTGAAATAATAGATTCCCCATCAACCCCTTCTTGCCTGAACCAAACGCTGGCAGTTTGGTTTTTTCGAAAGGTCTTTGCGCCAGTTATTTGTGATACTTCTAGTTCTTCTGCCTTCTCCGAGAGCCAGATTGCGATTGGATTATAAATCAGGCCAGTTGCCAATCCAATCACAACTGCGAGAACGAGTGCTGGTTGAATAAACTGCCAAATTGAAACGCCAGCCGCTCTAGTGACAGCTAGTTCCAATTTTCGAGTCAAGTTCAGGAAACCCATTATACCGCCGATGAGCATTGCAAATGGAAGCACACGTTCTGCAATCATTGGAGTGCGGAACAATGCCATTTTTAGGCCAATGAACAGCGAAAATCCTTCTTGCCCAGAAAATTCGCGAATTCGTTCAATCATATCCACCATAAAAATGATGGTAAAACATATCATGAAAACGCTGAATATGGCCTTTGTGAACACGCCCATAAAGTAAAAATTTAGCGTCTTTCGTAGGGCCATTAACCTAAAACCTCGCTGCTCTTTTTCGAACCGCGAAACTTGGAAGCCGTGCCTGAAAGCAAATTCAACAGTCTATCAGCAAGACGCTGTGCAAAATCTAGGCGCACGTTTTGCCACAGCAGCAAAAGGCTGATGAGGGTAGAGCCCAGGGGAATTATATAAAGTAGCGGCGTTCCAAATGAAGTGGATTCGACCAAGCTTTCCGCCGCGAATCCAAGACCGCGCGTTCCGACGGCGGCAATTGTTGCACTTAAAATTGCAACGCTTTGGCCTGACCGGGTCGTCTGTGGACTTGCCATGAAAAGCATTGAAATCATCGCGAAACAGAATGCATAGAGCGGCGCGACAAGGCGGCTATGCACTTCCGCACTAATTTCCCGCTTGGCATTTAAATCTTCAGATTCCGATAAGGATTGCAGAAGCTCCCGCGTACTGCTTTCTTTAGTGCGATAGCCCGATTTGTCGGAGCGCTCTCGAAATTGCGACAGGTCAAAAGCGTAACTTGCAAATTCGATGATAGATGATGAATTTGCCAACGTTTCGCGGCGCACGATATTGCCCTTTTGCATTATCAAATATGTGCTTGGATCAGTCTCTACTAGTGCTCCGCGTGCCGCAAGGTATTGAAATGAAACAGCTTTGTCACGAGTGTCGCTTATCAAGATGCCGCTGAGACTCCCATCTGTATGGCGTTCTTTTATGTGCACCATAAGCCCAGAATCGACGTCAGTGAAAGCGCCTGGAATCATGATGCTGCTGATCAGATCTGCGCGTACCTCTATCACATGGCCGCGCAATTGTTTGAGACCTGCTGGTGCCACGAAGACGCTCAAAACTCCGGTAATGATCGCAACAATCAGACTGAGCCAGAGGAGGGGTCTTGTTACACGTTTCGGAGAGCCTCCGGAGGCAGCTATGATCACCAGTTCGCTATCTTGGTGCAGTGTGTTCATGACATAAAGCACGGCGATTAAAAGCGCGACAGGTGCAAGGATGACGATGAGGCTTGGAATTGCCAAAGTGGAAATTACGAGGAAGAGTTGAAGAGTTTGGCCTTTGGCGGTGACAAGATCAATTTCCCGCAATGCCTGTGTCATCCAGACAATCACAGTCAACGTTACTGTAGTCAGCACAAAGGCACCTAAACCTTTCCACAGGACATAACGTTCAATTCGGGCGCCGAGACCAAGTTTCATAGAGTATGTCTACATTCTTCCATCTGGTAATTGAGAGTGTCGTCTCACGCCCTAATAGACGGGGTCAAGTTACCGATTGTTGATATGCCGTTTTAGCGAAAGGTCACAATGACCCCTTGCCGGATTCGTTCTTTTATACCACTTTCCCTTCAAACATGCCGTGAGATTTCGGCTTGATTGTTTCACACCATCAAAACAGTCAGTAACAAACGACAAATCAATAAGAAGGCCCAGTTTATGTCTCTGCTCCCCAGCTTCACATTTTCGAAAAAAGTTACCGGCTCACCAAAAAATTTGGTGACGATGTGCGATGACAGTTTGCAATTGTCAGACCTTTTGATCGCTGACAACCCAGAGCTTCTGGAAGGTTTCAAGAAAGCTGCTGCTGCGTCTGGCTTCGTTGGCGCCTCGGGAACTTATATCGACATTATTACTCCTGCTGGCTCAAATTATGATCGTTTGGTGGTTTTTGGAGCTTCAGAAAAAGATGAAGAAGATGCGCCAAATTGGCGCAAGCTTGGTGGACGTGCAGCCGGATTGCTTAAGGGTGACAGTGCCTCAGTTGTTGCTGCCGGAATAGATGCGCGTGCTGTCGCCGATTTTGTCGATGGCGTTTATTTGCGGAGCTACAGCTTTGGCAAGTACAAAACCAACAAGGGCGAGCAAAAAGAAATACCAAAAGCTCAAAAAATTTCAGTAATTTCAGATGTTGCAACAGAAGCCAAGAAGCTTTGGGCAGTTGCACAAGCCATTTCGGACGGAACCTTGTTTGCTCGTGATTTGGTAAATGAGCCAACAAATATTCTCACCACTACAGAATTTGCAAGGCGATTGCAGGGTCTTAAGGACCTTGGTGTTGAGGTTCAGGTTATTGAAGAAAAGGAACTTGCAAAAATTGGCATGCGTGCGCTTTTGGGCGTGGGGCAGGGATCTGCGATGCCATCAAAAGTGGTTGTCATGCGCTGGAACGGCGGCAAAGCAAAAGACAAACCTTTGGCATTTGTCGGCAAGGGAGTTGTGTTTGATACTGGTGGTATCTCTATTAAGCCTGCTGGCGGCATGGAAGACATGAAAGGTGATATGGGCGGAGCTGCGGCTGTGTCAGGCCTCATAAAAGCTCTGGCTGGACGTAAGGCGAAAGCGAATGTCGTGGGCATTGTTGGGTTGGTGGAAAACATGCCTGATGGTCTAGCTCAGCGCCCCGGTGATATTGTTACATCTTTATCAGGTCAAACCATTGAAATCATTAATACCGACGCAGAGGGCCGATTGGTTCTTGCAGACTTACTTTGGTATACAGAAGATACTTTCAAGCCACAGTTTATGATCAACCTGGCGACATTGACGGGTGCTATTATTGTTGCTCTTGGGCACCAACATGCGGGCATGTTCTCCAATTCTGATGAGTTGTCCGCGTCCTTGTCGACAGCTGGAGAAATCTCAGAAGAGTTGGTTTGGCGCATGCCGCTTGCAAAGTCATATGACAAATTGGTGGACAGCAAAATTGCTGATATGAAAAACACTGGCGGACGTTGGGCAGGCTCTATTACAGCGGCGCAATTCCTGCAACGGTTTGTGCGTGATGTGGAGTGGGCGCACCTTGATGTGGCAGGAACGGCTATGGGTTCCCCCCAAACAGAAACAAACAGGTCTTGGGGCTCTGGTTTTGGGGTGAAGCTGCTGAACCAACTTGTCGCAGACAAATACGAAAGCTGATCTTCCAATGGCGGAGGTGCTATTCTACCATCTGCAGGCACAGCCGTTACAGGAAGTGCTGCCTGGCTTGCTTGAGCGCTCACTGGCGCGCGGTTGGAGGGTCGCTGTGCAAAGTGGGTCGAACGAAATGTTGTCTGATTTGGACACACTTCTTTGGAGCTATCGCGATGATAGTTTTCTGACACACGGTATTGCAGATGAAGATTTCTCAGAACAGCAACCGATTTTGTTGACCGTTGAGCCAGATAATACAAATTCTGCACAAGTCCGTTTTCTGGTGCACGATGCAGCGTTGCCGGTGGACATGAATTATGAGCGCGTTGTGCTGATGTTTGATGGAACGGATGAATTGGCTGTTGGAAATGCCCGTGTGCATTGGAAAACATTGAAAACCGGCGATCACGAGCTGACCTACTGGCAGCAGAATGATGCGGGGCGATGGGAAAAGAAAGCATGACATCAGTTAGATTCCGGATGATCCTTTCATACTGAAAATATCAAATGAATTTCACGCGACGCGCCAAAAAACCCGTGCTACGGTTTCCCAAAATAAAGTGCTTCGCGCAGGGTTTGCCATGTTTTTGAGCGTCTTTGAATTGTTTAAAATTGGTGTCGGGCCGTCATCGTCTCATACAATGGGGCCAATGGTTGCGGCACGACGTTTTCTGGAAGAATTGCGAGACGGTGACTGGCCACGACCAGCAGGGTCAAAAGTAGCGCGCATTGGCGTCAGCCTCCATGGATCTCTTGCGTTTACCGGGAAGGGGCACGCAAGTGACCGGGCGGTCATTCTTGGTCTTGCAGGGTTTGCGCCTGATACGATTGATCTTGATGAGGCTATCGTGGTTTTGTCCCGCATAAATTCAGAAAAATTTGTTTATTCACAGGGGTTTGAAGGCTTTTCTTTTGACCCTGATTCAGATCTAATTTTCGACTACGGGCCGGCTCTTCCGCTGCATGCTAATGGAGTGCAGTTCCACGGCTACGATGGATCAGGGCTTCTTTTGTTGAAGCGAGCTTATTATTCGATTGGCGGCGGCTTTGTTATGAGCGATGCGGAGATGGAAGCCGAAAAAACTCACAAATTGAAGGGTGACCTCGATGAAGACCCATCCTTAGACGCTGTTCCGTATCCATTCAAAACCGCTCGTGAAATGTTGTCTATGGGTGCAGCAAGTGGCCTTAGCATTGCTGATATGAAACGTGAGAACGAAGTCGCAAATGCTAGCCCAGATGTATTGGACAAAGGGCTGACAAACGTCTGGCACGCAATGTCTGATTGCATGAATCGTGGTCTTTCATCTGAAGGACAACTGCCGGGTGGATTGAAGGTTAAGCGACGCGCACAGGAAATTCATGATCAGCTTGTTGCCGAAACCGGCAGCAATGCATTCCACCCACACAAAGTGATGGACTGGCTTGGAGTCTATGCCATGGCAGTCAATGAGGAAAATGCTGCGGGAGGGCGTGTCGTTACCGCGCCCACAAATGGTGCGGCAGGTGTAGTACCAGCAGTTATTCGTTACTATCTGGATCACTGCATAGGTGCGACCGAGGAGGGAGTAAAAACGTTTCTACTTGTTTCAGCTGCTATCGGTGGAATTATTAAATACAACGCTTCGATCTCCGGCGCCGAAGTTGGTTGCCAGGGGGAAGTGGGATCGGCTGCCGCTATGGCTGCCGCGGGCCTTTGTGCTGTTCTTGGTGGTACAAACGCCCAAATTGAGAACGCTGCAGAAATCGCGCTGGAACATCATTTGGGAATGACATGTGACCCGGTTGCGGGCCTTGTTCAGGTTCCATGCATTGAACGTAACGCATTGGGTGCTGTGAAGGCTGTCACCGCAGCAAGTTTGGCGCTGCGGGGCAGTGGTGAGCATTTGGTGCCGTTAGACACCTGCATTGAAACCATGCGGCAGACTGGCCGTGACATGATGGATGAGTATAAAGAGACATCTAATGGTGGGCTTGCAGTGAACCTTGTTGCTTGCTGATGTGGTAAATTAATACCATATTTGCAAATAACTGCAAAATAACATCTTTTTCGACCAAAATTGGAATTTATGTTCTTGACGGTCCGCGCGTCCTCGGTTAAATCCGCCTCATTGAACGATGGTGCTATTCGAGTGCCGTTTTGTGCCGTGTTACTGGGCTCTTCTTGGCTTTGAGTGACACATTTCCACCGGGTTTGAGCTGAACACATGAAAACATATTCTGCAAAAGCCAGCGAGATCGAAAAAAATTGGATTCTGATCGACGCTGAAGATCTTGTTGTAGGTCGTCTTGCCGCTATCGTGGCAACGCGTCTGCGCGGCAAGCATAAAGTAACTTACACACCACATTTGGATTGTGGTGATCATGTCATCGTAGTGAATGCTGAAAAAGTCGCGCTGACTGGCAAAAAGTATGAAGACAAAGTCTACTACTGGCATACTGGACACCCTGGCGGCATCAAGCAACGTACTGCTCGTGAGTTGATCGAGGGTCGTTTCCCTGAGCGTGTTGTTATGAAAGCCGTTCAACGTATGTTGCCAAGCGGTCCTCTTGGCCGTCAGCAATTGCGCAATCTGAAAGTTTACAGTGGCGCAGTGCATCCACATGAAGCCCAGCAGCCTGTAACTCTCGATGTTGCTGCTATGAATACAAAGAATAAGAAGGCGTCCTGATCATGGCTGAAGAATTGCAATCTCTCGAAGATCTTGGCAACGTGATGGAAGCTGAAGGCGAAGCTGTTGAAGCAGCTCCGGTTCATGTCCAAAAGCTTGATGCTCAAGGCCGCGCATATGCAACTGGCAAACGTAAAGATGCTGTTGCTCGTGTTTGGTTGAAACCTGGTTCCGGCAAAATTACTGTGAATGGCAAATCATTCGATGGTTATTTTGCACGTGCTGTGTTGCAACTTGTTGTTCGTCAGCCGCTTGTAGCTGCTGACCGTGATACACAGTTCGACATCAATGCAACGGTTGCTGGTGGCGGTTTGTCTGGCCAGGCTGGTGCTGTGCGCCACGGTATTTCCAAAGCTCTTACCTATTACGAGCCTGCACTTCGCAGCGGCTTGAAAAAAGGTGGCTTCATTACACGTGATAGCCGTGTGGTTGAGCGTAAGAAATACGGTAAAGCGAAAGCTCGTAAGTCTTTCCAATTCTCCAAGCGTTAAGTTTGGACTATCAGAATTTCGAAAGGGCGGCCTTCGAGCCGCCCTTTTTATTGCTCATTGCGATCTAATGCAGTGGTGCTAAGTCGAATAGAAGAATGTTTGCGTCATGACCATCTGTTAGCAGAATGGAGCCATGGTCCACGGCCACCCCATCACCTGCTTCCAATTGCTCTCCGTTGATCTCCAATGACCCTTCCGCGACCTGGAGCCATAGCTTGCGGCCAGCTTTGGCTGTGTAGGTAATCTGCTCATCTGCATTGAGGTACGCTGCAAATATATTGACATCTTGTTGCACGCGTATTGATCCGTTTCGGCCATCGCCAGACAAGATCAAGGCAAGCTTGCCCCGTGTATCCAATTCTGCCGAACTCAAGGTTTCATATCGTGGTTTTCCGCCACGTTTATCTGGGATCAGCCAAACCTGAAGGAAGTGAACATCTTCACGCTGCGAAGGGTTGAACTCGCTGTGAGATACTCCGCTGCCAGTACTCATGAATTGTACTCCGCCCTTCGTAACCACTGAGCCGTTTCCAAGAGTGTCCTTGTGTTCCAGCGCACCACTAAGAACATATGAGAATATTTCAAAGTCTTTGTGTGGATGTGTAGGAAAACCGCCTCCGCTGGCAACGCAATCATCATTGAGCACGCGCAAGGATTCATAGTTCACAAAGTTTGGGTCGCTGAAGCCAGCAAATGAAAAACTATGTGCGCTTTTAAGCCAACCATGATCTGCCTGACCGCGTTCCGATGCACGGCGAATTTGAAGACTAGCGGTGAGTGTGTTTGTCTCGTTCAACATTTTTCTACTCCGATTGTTAGCATCATCGTTATTGAACAAATGGTGCATCACGTCGGGTTTGATAATTGAAACAAATTTATTCAGACTGTTTCTGTGGGTTGAACAATAAAGGTGTCTGAAGTGTCTTGAAGAAACAGTCCGATTAGGAAAAATCACACATAGAGCTCATGGCAAGCCCAATTGCGTTATGGCGATATTGTCGCGGGGTATTGCGGTGAGGGGCAAGGCGTAAGACCTAACTCGGCGCCTGCCACTTCTCTATTTTGGGTATGGTCGACTTGGCACCATCCCTGAGTATAAAGCGGGATGATGTGATGCAAAGCATGTTGAACTTCAAAAAAACAGCTGCTCTCTTTTTTCTCCTACTACAAATTCAGCGGAAAAATTCTGCTCAACCTGTGTTACCAAATTAGTATATTCAGTCTGCACTGTGGGTTGTTCCGAGGGGCCGTCTCGCAATTGCAATCCGCCGTATTGGAAGCCTGGCTCATAGTAAATTTGGGATTGCGTCGCCGAGATACCAGACTCATCGACTACCAAAACTGATTTCATCGCACCAACAGGGCTTCCGCCATCTATTCCCTAGTGATTCCAGTATCTATAAACAATCAGCTGACCGTCTTCGAGGATCGGAACTGCAAGTTGGACGCCCTCAAAATGCGTATCCGCGCATAGATTCAGTGCTGTAAGTTGGAATGTTTGCGCCGCATTGCTTCTGACCGTCAATACAAATGAATGAGGGGCGATATCACATGGAATATCTTGCAACTCTTCAAAATGCACATCAATAATGTAACCGTTTGATAGCTCAATTGTCCTTGGTGCCATCCATGCAGCAACCGGTTGTGCTTTGGCGGCGAAAGCGCCTGTGGCCAGAAGAAAAGCTATAATAATTCGAAAAGCGAACATGGGATCGCTGTCAATTATTTGCGTTTTTAAATCATTGCGCGTATCTGCAGCGCATATAGTCAGAGCAAATTTGGGTTGGAACCATGTCGGACAAAAAAATCAAAATAGGCGTTTTGGGTGCATCTGGGTATACCGGAGCTGATTTGTTGCGCCTTGCTGTCCGCCATCCCAATATTGAAGTCACAGTTCTGACAGCAAATTCTCATGCTGGCAAACCTATCGAAGAAGTCTTTCCTCACCTCCGTGGGTTAGGATTGCCGGCGTTGGTTACGGTTGACGAGGCCGATTGGGCAAATGTAGATGCTGTATTTTGCGGCTTGCCACACGGCACGACCCAACAGATTACAAACAAAGTTCTGAAAACTCATCCGCATGTAAAGTTTATCGACATGTCGGCCGATTTCAGGCTCCGTGACGCTGATACCTATGAAAAATGGTATGGCATCACTCATCAGGCCATGGATTTGCAGGCTGAGGCGGTTTATGGTCTCAGCGAGCATTACGGGGATGAAATTGCCAACGCCCGGTTAGTTGCTTGCCCAGGCTGTTACCCAACAGCCGTTCTTACAGCCATGATTCCTTTGGCGAAACTTGGTCTTATTGATCCAATGCAAATCATAATCGATGCGAAGTCGGGTGTATCTGGTGCTGGTCGTGGTTTGAGGCAGAACACGCTATTTTGCGAAGCCGGAGAGGGCATGTCACCCTATTCAGTGGGCACTCACCGGCATGCGCCTGAAATTGAACAGGAAATTGGTGTCGCGTGTGGTGTGCCGACAATAGTCAATTTCACACCTCATCTAATTCCTATGTCGCGCGGCGAGTTGTGCACACATTATGTACAATGCTCCCAGGGCAAAACGCCCGACGATTTGCGCAATGCTTTGAACAGTTTTTATGCCGACAAGCCATTTGTGACGGTTTTGAAGCATGGTGAAATGCCTGCGACTCAGCATGTTCGTGGATCAAACAATGTTTTGATTGCGGTCTTTCCAGATAGAATTCCGGGCCGTGCGATTGTCATTTCTGCGCTCGATAATTTGGTCAAGGGTTCTGCCGGGCAAGCGCTTCAAAACTTCAATTTGATGTTCGGTCTTTCTGAAGTTACTGGTTTGGAGCAAGTTGCGCTCTTTCCATAAATACCCAGCGATGGCGTTGGAAAAGAAACCGGCGCGCAAAACTGCTTTCGATCAGCTGCATCCAATGCCAATCAAGACGGCATGACCTCTTGACATTTTTGCTGTCTCATGTGCTTTTCCGCGCAAGAAACACTATATCAATGGCCTTGTGCCGTAAGCATTTCAGGACACACCATGCATCGCTATCGCACCCACACTTGTGGCGCTCTTCGTTCGTCAAACGCTGATCAATCTGTTCGACTTTCCGGTTGGGTTCATCGCGTGCGAGATCATGGCGGATTGCTGTTCATTGATCTGCGCGATCACTACGGCCTGACCCAAGTGGTGGCAGATCCAGATTCAGCAGCATTTACAATGGCTGAGAGCTTGCGTTCGGAGTTCTGTATTCGCATTGATGGCACTGTAAAAGCGCGTGATGCGGAAACAATCAACCCAAATCTAGATACTGGTGAAATCGAAGTTTTCTGTTCTGAAATGGAAATTTTAGGCTCAGCAGAAGACCTGCCTGTTCCCGTGTTCGGTGAGTTAGACTACCCCGAAGATACACGCTTGCGGAATCGCTTCCTCGATTTGCGCCGTGAGAAACTTCATAACAACATCATGACTCGTTCAAAAATTATTGCTGATATGCGTGCACGTATGACGGCTGGTGGTTTCAATGAGTTTCAGACACCAATTCTAACCGCGTCTTCGCCAGAAGGCGCTCGCGATTTCTTGGTGCCATCTCGTATACATGACGGAACATTTTATGCGCTGCCGCAGGCGCCTCAGCAGTTTAAGCAGTTGCTGATGATTTCCGGCTTTGATCGTTATTTCCAAATCGCTCCATGTTTCCGTGATGAAGATCCACGTGCAGATCGTCTGCCGGGTGAATTTTATCAACTCGATTTGGAAATGAGCTTTGTGACACAGGAAGATGTACTGACCACAATGGAGCCTGTCATCCGTGGTGTGTTTGAGACGTTTGCTGAAGGCAAACCTGTCACGCAGGAATTCCCACGCATTCCATATGCCGAAGCTATGAGGAAATACGGCAGTGACAAGCCTGATCTGCGCAACCCTATCGAGATGGAAGCTGTTACTGAGCATTTCGCAGGCTCAGGCTTTAAGATTTTTGCTGGCATGATAGAACGTGATCCGAAAGTGGAAGTTTGGGCTATTCCTGCGAAGACCGGCGGGAGCCGTGCATTTTGCGACCGCATGAATAGCTGGGCGCAAGGTGAAGGCCAACCGGGTCTTGGATATATCTTCTTCCGTACAGAGAATGATGAAGTTGTTGGTGCTGGCCCACTGGCCAAGAACATTGGCCCAGAACGCACAACCGCGTTGCGCGAACAACTAGGTTTGGGTGAAGGCGATGCAGTGTTCTTTGTTGCTGGCGTTCCCTCCAAGTTTGCTGCATTTGCCGGTTCTGCAAGGACACGTGTTGGCACAGAATTGAAACTGGTTGATGAAGATCGCTTTGAATTCTGCTGGATTGTAGATTTCCCAATGTACGAATGGGACGAAGAAAACAAAAAGGTGGATTTCTCCCATAACCCATTCTCTATGCCAATGGGTGGCTTGGAAGCTTTGGAAAACGAAGACCCGCTGACAATCAACGCATACCAGTATGATATGGTTTGCAACGGTTTTGAGTTGGCGTCAGGTGCAATCCGTAACCACGATGTAGATGTGATGAAAAAAGCCTTCGCACTTGCTGGTTATGATGAGGACATTCTGGAAGAGCAATTTGGTGGATTGTATCGTGCCTTCAAGTTCGGCGCTCCGCCGCATGGAGGCATGGCTGCTGGTGTAGATAGGATCGTTATGCTTCTTGTTGGCGCTAAGAACCTGCGTGAAGTTACTTTGTTCCCAATGAATCAGCAGGCGCAAGATTTGTTGATGGGTGCGCCTGCGCCCGCCACAGCGACACAGCTGCAGGAATTGCACCTACGCGTGCTGCCTTCAACAAAATAAAATTTGGCAGCAGCCAAACGAAAGAACGCACGCTTAATCAGCGGGCGTTTCTGTTTCTGCTTTTGTCGGGGTTACTTCAGGGACCAGGGTTGCAGTGTTTTCAATTGTTGTTCCAAGTAAGCCGATAAGTTTACGTGGATCGCCGCGCAACTGGCGCTCGATGTCCGAAATTGGAACACCTGATTCTGGCTTCAATTGAATTGTCAGTTTTTCTGGGGTTGGTAAAAAGGCCTGCAAAGCCTTCACCAATTGCTGTTGGAATGGTGGATTCTGCAAAACGGCGACCAGAAACGGCAATGTGGCGCCAACTTGGCTGCGCAACGTTTCGCCTTTTGTGCCCAGTTTTTGGGCCTGCGCATCAAATCCGGCTTCAACAACACCGGCATTGGTGAACACGATTTGAGCATCCGCCAAAGTACCCTTGCGTATCTCGCGCAGAGCGCTGCTGGGATTCGCAAATGGAGATGAGGATACGTTATCGATCGTTGCCGTGAGGCTTAGTCCCCCAAGTTTGGCAATATCGGCGGTAAATTCGGACACCGACAGTTTGCGGCTATTGGCATCAAAATCCAAGGATAACATTTGATTCAGTTGGAGAGTATCAATCCCAATTGAATCCATAATGCCGCCAAGCCGCCCAATCATTGTGCCATCACGTGGTACTAAAGAGCCTGGCAGTTTCAAGTCTGCGATGGAAACACCAATTCCCGAAATCTCACCAGATGCGTCCAAATTTGTTGCAAGGGACAAGTCTTCAAGACCGCCTTCCAGACCCAATTCCGGCATTTGGACGCTTAGACCAGAAACCGATAAACTGTCTAGTGTAGGTAGGAGGTCTGATGGCTTTACTTCATCTCCGTTGGCAACCGAAATAAGGGTTTCCTTACTCGGTAGCTTTAGCCCCGATAGTCCGGCGCCCTTTAAAGAAACCGCGCCAATCTCATCTAATACGGCTCTGAATCCTGAGAACTGTGCAACCGCCATTCCTGAGATCGACAAATCATTGAAGCTCAAAGTATTGAAGCCAAAGTCTCGTATTCCAAGAGCGTCAACTTCAAAACCCTTTATGGAAACTGCACCGAAAGTTGGTAGCGAAATTAACTCCAGAGCGAAGGCGGGGAGTTCTTCGCTATTGATTGCATCAAGATCTTTCGTGCTTTCGATAATTTGGATTAATTTGTCTTCAGTGGGCCCTGCAATATCCGCTACTGATACATCGACCATCTGAAGCGTATCAAAGTGCAAGTCCAAACCACCAATGGACAGGCTGTAATCCTCAAGGGAAAAGGCATCAAAAAGCGTACCGTCCACTTGTGGGCTTTTCTGACCGTCAAAAAGTTTCATAACAGTGTTAAAATTAAAGTTCCTGAGTTCTACCGTGCCGAAGCTCTCTTCAATAATCGGCTCCAGAGGAGGGCTGAGAGTATCAGCGCCAGAAAGTGTCAGGCTGCCAATCTTGCTGCCCTTCAAGCCACTAATTTGGTTGTCACGATAATGGCTTTCAGCAAGAATTTCCGTGTCATCTTTATCAGAGTAAATTCGAACGGTTAAAACTGGTGCCGATATCGATCCCGCTACTAGCCGTACCATCTCTGTTATGAGCGCTAGTTTGCGTTCAAAGCGTGTTTCCTTTGCCGTCTCTGCTTTGCTGCTTGAAAGGCTAAGCCTCGGAAGTAGGGCGCTGGTGAGGACCATATTTTTCGTTTCAAACTCGGTTTCACCAAGTCTGACGTGAATGTCATTTAGAACAACTTTGTCCGCACCCACTATGTAGGTGCCAAATGGTTCTGATACTTTTGAAAGCGTTGCAGACCCTATGTTCACAATCAGATCATATGCCGGATGATTAATCATCAAATTCGATATTGTCAGCTGATCTGAAATGCTGCGCAATTGAACGGAATTTGCACTGGCGCTGGCTCCTGCAACAGAATTGAGATCAGATAACCAACTGATGAATTGTCCGTCTAACCCCAAATTTGGGGGCTCAACGACAGCTGGAGTTTCCTGCAGAAAAGGCTCTTCCAGACTATCTTGTTCTATTTGCTGTGGCTCAGAAACGATGGACCCAGTTTCCAAGCTCGCGTCGGGCTGGGATTCCAGTTTAGTTTCCTGGGCTATTGCTGGCATTGGCCCCAACACAAGTGCTGGAACCAACAGGGCCGCAAAGGCAGATAGGCGTTTCATAATGCCAGCATCCGGTCTTGATTATTGATTGGCAGAAATCGACAGGCCCAACAGTTCAACTACAGTGCCTGGCGCAGAGGTGAGCGCTGCAAAAACTTGAATAAAGGGCGTTGGTTTTTCAGGCTTCATTGCAACACGAAAGTTCTTTGGGTCACTAAGGAACGAGGTAACCGCTTCCGCCACTTCTTTTTGGAACGCTTCATTTTGCAGGGCTGCAAGGAAGAAGGGCAGGGCACCAGAAAGTTGAGCTGCGAGCGCATCCCTGTCCGTTCCCATTTTTTTAGCCTGAGAAGACAGAACTCGTCCTGTCAGTGATTGGTCATCGATATTTAAATCAAGATTTCCAATACTTGCCGTTGCTATAATGGCACGCGGGTCCAATGGTGACGCCATGAAGCTCTCAGGAATGCCGCCAATTGAAGCTGACATAGTTAGGGTCGCCGCGTCTTCACCTGTGATGTTCAGACTCTCGACCGTTAATGTGTCGCTTTCCGGATCGTATGCGCCTTTGGCTTTCACCGAAATGTCGAGAGTTTCGTAGCCAAGGTCTAGGATGTCTTCACGAATGCGTTTGCGGCCGATGTCTTTAACGGCAACAGAAATTCCTTCAACAGTCACATCGCCAGCAACTGGAATATTGTTCGCATCAATGTTTGCCACGCTATCAAACCGGGCAATTTTTAGCGGGCGAGCATCTGCTTTACCGCCAAGTTGAATGTCCAATACTGATGACGTTTCGTAACGGAACCACTGGCTCAGAGCACCTTTAACAATTTGATCAGCTGGCTGAACGGCTACATTTGAGGCTGTTGCAGATGCGATGGTTCCGGAAAGTGCACGAGATTGAAGCGTAACGTTTTCTGTTGTCACAGCGTCTGCTGTAAAGCCACCATTATCCATCATCACTGGTGCAAGAATTTTAGTGGCATCAATCAATACGCTCGGGCGTTTTGCCTTGTCGCGGGTGAGTGTCACTTTTTCCAGGACTACAGTGTTTGAGGCCTCATCAAAGCGCGCTGTCTCGTAGGCGAAGACATCGCCACTAACCTTGGTCATTGTCCCAATCAGGGCTTTGCCCACCAAATCGGCGAGGGTGTCCTGTTGTGCAACGGCTGCCCATGGCATGGAAGTGACAAACGCGAGTGCTGCCACAGGTGCAACAAAAGAACGGAAAGGATAAGTCATGAAACTACTTTCTAATTGCTTCATCTATCGGATCACAAACGTGCCTCCGAAGTTTGTTGATTTGGTGCGTCGCTAGACGACCTTATAGGCCCCACTAAGGCTGTTGCAACCGGCTGTCGATTGAACACAACAAAAAAGGCGGCACCAATTTGATGCCGCCTCGTAAAATTTACAGAATTTGTGGTTATTGATTTGCCATCACACCAACAGCGAGAAGGTCCGGAACGGCCTGAGGTGAACTCATAGCTGCGCCAGCAATCTGTGCTACTGGAACAGGATTGGAAGGAGCAAGTGTTACGCTCAAGGACTTAGGATCTGCTAGAAATGCAGACACCGCATCAGTTACCATTTTCGTAAATGCTGGATTGTTGATCTGACCTAAACCAAGACCAAGCACAAAAGGAGCCTGTGATTTCAGCTGCTCAGCAGTGTTACCGGTCATTTTCGCACCGAAGTCCAAACCTTTTTCAAAGATGGAATTGTTTGCAAATTTAAGCTTGGCGCCGCGCAAAGTTGCAGTTGCCATCAGACCCTGTATTTGATCGGCGTCTTGAAGCATTGCGGCATCAATGCCGCCAAACTCAGCTGAAAAATTTATTGTGCCCATATCTGCGGCGTCAATTGTGATGTCGTTCAGTTCTAGATTCTGGGTGGTGGCGTCGAATGTGCCTTCCATATTTATATCCAGAATTAAATTTTCGTAACTGGATGCTCCCATGAAAGCTTTCATTTCTGCGTCCATAATGCTTGCAGGAACTTTGATGTCATCCACTGTCAATGTGCCATTGCCGCTAATTCCATCTTCACTGAAGTATTTTGCAGTGCTTTTTACAGATGCTACGGAAACAGTTCCTGAGTTTTCAATCAACCCAACCAGATTGGTGATTTCTGCGCTGGAATATGTCAGCCCCCAAGACTCAGGCTTCTTTGCGTCGATATCAAATGATGGGATCGAAAGATCCGACACGCTCATGCTGGCAATAAACAGCGTTCCGTCTTTGGCTTTGGACTCAAATCCTGTTGCGCTAATGCTATCAGAACCAAAGCCTTCTGTATTATCTTCATCATATCCCTTGATAGATACTGTCGCGAGAGTAGCTGTATGATCGCCTTCAACTGCTTTCACATTGACGATCATTACAATGTCGTCGGCAGGATTATAGATCGCTTGGTCGTAAGTTACTTCTGCACCAGATTTGGACATAAGCGCTACCAAGCGATCGGCTACAGCATTGGCATCAGGTGCGGCGAAAACAGCTGAAGATGAAACAAGTGTGCTTGCAAGAACAGAAAAGACTGCGCCGGTTTTCATTATAGTCATAGGATCCTCATTGGTGATCATTTTGTGGAACGCGCTTACAAAAACACGTAATCGGTCGGACGTGGGGCAAATGTCAAACTCACACAGCCAACGAACTTGAACTGCTAAGTGAGGCGTGCGCGTAAGAAGTTAGGCCGAATTATTTATGCGCCTCCATAACGGCAACGAGTTGGAATGACAACCAATAGCGCATGCTAAGCGGTGCTCAAACGAAACATCAAATTTCAACTAAATTTAGAATTTTAATGAATTTACAATTTTAATGGTTATTTCTAACATGTAAATTACTGAAGAAAATGATGAGGGTGTACCTGAGTAGTGTTTCACCAACTGAGATCTAGGCTATTGATTGCTGGCGGCGTATCCTGTGCGTTGCTCGCATTGTTATTGGCTTTTTTTCTACACAATACCGGACGTGACAAAGATATGTCGCGTATCAGCAAACTGTTATTTGATGAATTGAGTGTTCAGGTTACGGCCGTTGTTGATGAGGCTCTCGGCACGCTAACTGCATTTCAAAACGCAACATTTGGTCCCTGCAATATCAGTTCCGTTGAGGCGATGCGCCGGCTGATTTATACCAATATCTATGTGAAAGATTTGTCGATCACAGATGGCAATGGTCACGTTCTTTGCAGCGCTTCGGGGTTTGAACAGACTGTGAGAATGCGTGCAGACGCGCAAACGCTGCCAGACAATGGGTTTTCCATACAGCCAGTCCAAGTAGAGGCTGCGCAATTTGAGGGGCTTATTATCTCTCGAACACTGGAGCCAGACAGAAGGTTGAATGCGTTGGTACTTTCCAATGCACTTTTGTCAGCTAGAGGGCAGCGAGTGATTCTTGAACATGGCTTTGCTTTGTTGTCTTTGGTCGATGGAACTGATGTAGGCCGCTATCCCGCCACACGGCTAATTGCGCCAAACATTAAGGGAGGCTTCGGTTTTGAGATTATTGAAAAAAAACTAGAGAGTTTACCTCTAAAACTGAAGTTGTTTGTCGCCCATTCCACATTAGAAAAATTAGTGGATTCCAGCAGTATTGTTCCGTTTATCCTTGGCGCCGTTCTACTTGGCGCGCTGGCCCTCATTATTTTCCTTTATGTATCAACATATCGAGAAACGCAGCTGGGTGAACTAGAGCATGCGATAGAAAATCGTGAGTTTATCGCTTACTATCAGCCGATTGTGAACATGCGAACAGGTGAATTTATCGGTTGTGAAGCACTGATAAGATGGCGCAAACCAAATGGCACGATTGTCCCGCCCGGCGACTTTATTCAGCAGGCAGAAAGATCTGGTCTCGCGATCCCAATGACCGTTGTTTTAATGAACCAAATTAGGGCGGATCTTGAGGAGTTTTATTTAACCCATCCCTCGTTAAAGGTAGGGATTAATCTGTTCAGTGATCATTTTAATCGTAGGCAAACCGCTCAAGAAATAGATGATGTCTTTGGTTCATCTGGAATAAATTTTAATCAGCTAACTTTTGAAGTTACGGAGCGTTTGCCACTGGCATCACTAAACAACGCGAAAAAAGTCATTCAAGATTTGCAACAGTTAGGCTGTAGCATCGCGCTTGACGATGTTGGTACTGGGCATAACGGTCTTCAATACTTGATGGAATTGGGTGTCGATACAATCAAAATCGACAAGCTATTTGTTGATGGTTTGGCTCAATCCGGGTTTTCTGAAACCATAATTGAAGCCTTGGTGAAACTTGCCAACGACATGAATATGGGCGTTGTGGCAGAAGGCGTAGAATCCAGTGAGCAAATGACCAAATTGAAGGAACTGGGAATCGATTTGGCTCAGGGTTATCTCTTCTCGAAGCCCCTGCCGTGTGAAGAGTATTTGAGAATTTTGAATCGCGCCATCAGGAAGCCACCAAATGTTGAAAAATCTTGGGGCCAAGGTACCGTTGCCAGCGATCACATTCAGCTGATAAGCCTGAATGAGCGAATTTGAACCAAAGAGCATTTCGCCAAAGCGATTTAACGGATGTGAACAGGTCTATTAGCTCAATTCACAGGTCTATAGTTAATGGGTCGTTTACGACGCGTCTGGTAGTGTGGATACCTACGTCGTCAACATGGGTCTGTCTGAGGCACCTCTTTGAAGTTCTTAAAGCGAGTCCGGCATCGTTTGAGCGTTTTGCTTGCAGTAATTGCTGTGTTTGTCGCGGTGGTACTGTTCATTTCTGCACGCTCGCACTTTGCGTTGCGTGATGACGCAAATGCCTTGCTTGATACGGAGCTGTCTTCAATTGGAGAAATAGTCACCAGAACGTTTGATTCTCATATAGCGAGCGTCGTTGGGCAAATTGAAAATCAGGGCTTGGACCGCGTTGCTGGATGCTCCCCCAAGTTTCATGGCAGAAGCCGCTTTTTGGTCGGCTCTCTTGATCACGTACAAGATATCGGATTTATCTCTTCAGATGGAACCATGAAGTGTTCCGTACTGCGTCCTTTTCAACCTGTCCAAGGCTTTCTGAAGCCATGGAGTCTTGATAATCCGCCAATGACTTTGGCTGTATTGGAAGATGTAAAACTTGAGCGACGACCTCTAGCATTGGTTATTAATAAGGGGCTCAATCAGCGATATGTTGTTCGCTTTGCACCTTCGATTTTGCCCAATGAACTGGGTTCCAAAATTATTGGCCCTTATCTGAGTTATGATGCGTTGTTGTCGACAGGTGATAGATGGATACATTGGTCTAGCCCGGATCATCTAAAACAACAGATTTCTCCAATCGTGCGTTGGTTACTGTCTTCTGAAAGCACTGACCGATACAATAAATCGATTGAGTCCAAATCATTCCCTATCACAGTAATTGTTGGAGCTGAATCTGAGGCATTGTTGGCGATTTACGACCAGTTAGATGATGGCGCCTATGGCGTCGGTGTTTTGTCTGGTCTGGTGATCTTATGCTTATTGATTATTATCGCATGGAGGACGAAGCAGACTGATTTGGACTACAATGCGGTATTCGAGCAGGGAGAGTTCATCGCCTACTATCAACCCGTTGTTGACATGGGTACTGGGAGCATTATTGGTTGTGAAGTTCTGCTTCGTTTCCGCACCAGCGAAGGCAACATTGTCTCGCCTTCTGCTTTTATTGCCTATGCAGAAACCACCGGCGTAATTATGGAGGTTACTCATAACCTTATGCAGCGCGTGGCTCAGGAACTCGATGATCTATCAAAGGATTTTGACAACCTAAAAGTTGGCATCAATCTTACAGGCAAGCACTTTGAAGACATTTCTGTTGTTGATGATATTCGAAACATTTTCGAAAATACTAATACATCATTTAGCCAATTGGTTTTTGAGCTAACCGAACGACATCCGGTTGAGGACTTTGAAATGGCCCGAATGGTAATTTCAGGTATTCAACAATTGGGATCCAGTGTTGCGCTCGATGATGCAGGAACCGGACATGGTGGCTTCTCATACCTTCAAAAACTTGGGCTGGATGTCATCAAAATTGACAAGATGTTTGTGGATACATTTAGCTCGGATGTGACCACTATGACGATTATCGATATTATCGTTGAGCTCGCGAAAAGCTTGGACATGGGTATTATTGCTGAGGGTGTGGAAAACGAAGATCAGGTTGAGCGCCTTCGTGATCTCGGTATTTCTGCCGCACAAGGCTACTATTTCTCACCGGCGCTTCCTCCAGAGAGATACATTGATCTGGTACGCCGCTCCATTGACGCTGAAGATAAATTTGCGCTGTTTGATGAGACTCGTGTTCATTCTCAACCTGATATTTTGGTGCCAGATGTTTCCCCGAAAGCTGCAGCTGTGGAAGCGAAGGCTTTGGCAAAAGCGTCCTGACAACAAATAATACCGTTCAACGTCATCTCATCTCTTTTCTTGCACAAAGATTTATGTGACGAAGTTGCTGTGGCACTGTTCGTATGAACAGGCATTGGCATGGGGAATTCAGCATGACTGACAGCGCAAAACCTGAGATTGACGAAACTGCAAATGATGACTTTGATCAGAATGCACTTTTTTATCACGAGTTTCCAAAGCCAGGTAAACTTGAAATTCGCGCAACCAAGCCTCTAGGCAACCAACGCGATTTGGCTTTAGCTTATTCACCGGGCGTCGCAGCCCCATGTTTGGCCATTGAGAAATATCCGGCACTCGCGTTCAACTATACAGCACGCGGCAATCTTGTGGGCGTCATTTCCAATGGAACGGCTGTTTTAGGCTTGGGGGCAATCGGTCCATTGGCTTCTAAACCTGTCATGGAAGGGAAGGCGGTTCTTTTCAAGAAATTCGCTGGAATAGATGTTTTTGACATTGAGGTGGATGAAACTGACGTCGACCAATTCGTAAATGTTGTGCGTGCATTGGAGCCAACATTTGGTGGCATTAATCTGGAAGATATCAAAGCGCCTGAGTGCTTTCGCATTGAGGCTGCTCTCCGTGAGAAAATGAATATACCGGTATTTCATGATGATCAGCATGGAACAGCTATCATTGTGGGCGCGGCCGTTCTTAATGGCGCGGAACTTGCTGGTAAAAAGCTTGAAGATTTGAAGGTAGTCGCCTCTGGCGCGGGAGCCGCCGCGCTTGCATGCCTAAACTTGCTGGTTTCACTTGGCGTGTCACGAAGCAATATTTGGGTTACTGATATTGAAGGTGTCGTTTATGAAGGGCGTGAAGCTCTCATGGATGAATGGAAAGGTATCTTTGCTCAAAAGACTGAACTGCGCTCATTGAGCCAAGTTATTGACGGTGCTGATGTTTTTCTTGGTCTTTCTGCGGGTGGCGTGTTGAAGCCTGAAATGGTTAAACGCATGGCTGACAATCCGCTCATTATGGCTCTTGCCAATCCCAATCCTGAGATCATGCCAGAAGCAGCCCTTGAGGTGTCTCCAAATGCGATGATTTGTACAGGTCGATCGGATTATTCAAATCAAGTCAACAATGTACTTTGTTTTCCGTATATCTTCCGTGGAGCGCTGGATGTTGGTGCAACGACAATTAATGAAGATATGAAGCACGCCGCTGTTCGTGCGATTGCCGCATTGGCCAGAGAAGAGCCAACGGAAGTTGTGGCACAGGCCTATGGTGGCGAATCTCATACCTTTGGACCGCAATACCTCATTCCATCCCCCTTCGATCAGCGCCTTATTATTCGGATCGCTCCGGCGGTTGCACAAGCAGCAATGGATTCAGGCGTTGCGACCCGCCCAATCGATAATATGGAGGCTTATGAAGATCGACTGAGCCAATTTGTCTTCCGTTCGGGCCTTCTGATGAAGCCTATCTTTGCAGCTGCCGCACAAAGCCCAAGTCGCGTTATTTACTCCGATGGAGAAGATGAGCGCATTCTGCGCGCCGCCCAGGTCTTAGTGGAAGATGGCATTGCGACGCCAATTCTCATTGGTCGACCTAGTGTAATGGATAGTAGGGCAGAGCGCTTTGGGCTGCGGTTCCGACCTGGACGGGATTGTGAAATTATCAACCCTGAAGATGACCCTCGCTACCGAAATTATGTTGATTTGTTCCAATCCAAGGCTGGCCGAAAAGGCGTAAGCATGGATGCGGCAAGAACAATCGTACGCACAAACAATACAGTTATCGCTGCGCTCGCTCTTGAACGCGGAGATGCGGATGCCATGATTTGTGGCTTGGAAGGGCGCTACAACAAGCATGTTCGCGTTATTCGTAACATCATTGGTTTGAAAGCTGGAGCGCACGATTTTTCCAGCCTCAGCCTTTTGATAAATGGTCGAGGTGGTTACTTCCTAACCGATACCTACGTTACCGAAGATCCGTCTCCATTGGAGCTTGCAGAAATGACCGTTATGGCAGCTAGCCATATTCGTCGATTTGGAATCGACCCAAAGGCAGCTCTGCTTTCGCATTCAAATTTTGGATCTCGCGACACAGCATCATCTCGCAAGATGCGTGACGCTTTATCCATACTACATGACATGGATGTTGACTTTGAAGTTGATGGTGAAATGCATGGTGATGCCGCGTTATCTGCTGCAATGAGAGAAAAGGTGATGCCGGACAGCACCTTAAAGGGTGTGGCAAACCTTCTTGTATTTCCGACACTTGATGCATCCAATATTGCGCTTAACTTATTGAAAACAATGACAGATGCCTTGCATGTTGGCCCAATTTTACTCGGTTGCGCCAAATCAGCCCATATTGTTACACCATCGGTTACATCTCGTGGCATTGTGAATATTTCAGCACTGGCGGCAGTTGAAGCAATGTCAGATAAAGCGTAAAGCGAGTGCCACGCCAAATTATTGGAGCCTCTATGACCGATCAGAATGACATGGATTGGAGTGAAATCCTCCTAACCCCAGACCGGTTTGAGCCGTTGCTAACACTGGATGTGAATGAGGCTGTTGATCGGCTGGTAGAAATTTACGATCGAAATGCTGGATTTATTCAGCAGCATTTCAATACACTTCTTGAAAGCAGTAAGCCCATTGGACGCATTCGCGCATGTTATCCTTATGCTCGCCTGACCACGACGCGCTACACTGGGCCGGATTCTCGTTCGTCATTTGGCTTTGTTGCGGGCCCTGGCACTTATCAAACAACGCTTAGTCGCCCAGATTTATATCGCGATTATTTGACGGAGCAATTCGAAAAATTGATTGAAAATCATGGTGTAGGCGTTGAAATTGGAGAAAGTGATTCACCAATCCCGCTACACTTTGCTTTTCCTGAAGGAATGCATGTAGAAGGTGAACTGTCCAAACGTTTAGATGTGCAGTTACGCGAAGTCTTTGATGTTCCAGATTTAGCTGTAACTGATGACGCCATCGCTAATGGAGAACATGAAGTTTCGCCCGGCGATGAAATGCCATTATCGGCATTTCCTGCACAGCGTGTGGACTATTCCTTGCACCGTTTGGCACATTACACAGCAACAAGCCCGACACACTTCCAGAACTTTGTGTTGTTTACGAATTATCAGTTCTACATCGATGAATTTTGCAAAATGGCTCACGAAATGATGGCCTCCGGCGACAGCCACTATGAGTGCTTTGTTGAGCCTGGGAATCTCATTACTCGCTTGGGGGATAGTGAACCCGTATCCGGAAAGGCTCCTCCACGACTGCCGCAAATGCCCGCCTATCACCTTTGCCGCAAAGGACATGGTGGGATTACTATGGTAAATATTGGTGTTGGGCCTTCGAACGCAAAAACCATAACCGATCATATTGCTGTTCTCCGTCCGGCAGCCTGGTTGATGTTGGGTCACTGCGCAGGCCTGCGCAACTCTCAACGCCTTGGAGATTATGTATTGGCGCATGGCTATGTGCGCGAAGATCATGTGTTAGATGCCGACTTGCCAACATGGGTGCCAATTCCGCCTTTGGCAGAAGTGCAGGTTGCATTAGAACAATCGGTTGCTGAGATCACAGGTTTGACTGGCTATGAGCTGAAAAGCGTCATGAGAACAGGCACGGTTGCCACCATTGACAATCGGAATTGGGAATTGCGAGATCATCGCGAACCCGTTCAGCGCTTCTCGCAATCTCGTGCAATTGCCCTTGATATGGAAAGCGCAACGATTGCTGCAAACGGGTTTCGATTTAGGGTTCCATATGGAACCCTTCTTTGTGTTTCAGATAAGCCGTTACATGGCGAATTGAAACTACCAGGAATGGCTAGCGATTTTTACAAACGCCAAGTCGCCCAACATTTGCAGATTGGTATACGAGCGGCTGAAAAAATGCGTGAAATGTCATCCGAACGTCTGCACAGTCGTAAGCTTCGGAGCTTTGCTGAGACAGCGTTTCAGTAGCCAACCTTCTAAAATTTATTGAAAAAGTGAATTCCTCTTGGACAATGAAGGTTGGCTGACCTGATTGTTTAGCAATCTGAGCTTCGGCGCCCCTTATATATTGCCCAAAACGAAAACAGCCCCGGACTTGCCGGGGCTGTTTTTGGGTTGTGTTGAGTTTTTAGCGGCGGCGCCACCAACCACTGCGTTTTGGAGCCGGTGGGGTGTCCGGTACCGGCTCTGGCGCAGGTACTGTTTCAATTGCCATTTGAGCTGCATCATCTACAGACGGTGATACTACAGCCTCCGCTTCAAGCGGAGCTTCAACTGCCACTTCGATTGGCTCGGCTGATCCGTTCAGTTTTTCTGGTTCAGCAACTGTAACCGCTTCTGCTTCCGCAGAGACAGCCTCGGCAACAATTGGTGTTTCTTCAACTGGTGCAGCTGGAGTTTCTACCGCCTCAGCAGATGCCGCTTCCACCTTCGGTTTTCTTGGTTTGCGAGTGCGGCGCCGTTTTGGTTTTTCAACAGGTTCAGGAGTAGCTTCCGCAGTAGCGCTTTCTCCAGTTATTGCAGGAGTTGCATCATCCGAAGCCGGAGCTGCTTTTGCAGATGCACCATCGACTGAGGCTTCCTCAGAAGCAGGAGCGGGTTCCGCTGCTGCATCAACAGGCCCAGCTTCACCGACTTCTGCAGCTAGAGCTGTGCCATCTTCTGTCGTCTCGTCTTCGCTGCGTTTACGGCGGTTACGGCGGCCACCGCGTTTGCCACGACGACGCTTCTTTGGCTGGCCATCAGCATCTTCTTCAGATTCATCAGTGGCGGCCTCAGACACCGCAGCAGTGTCTGCATTTTCCGCATCGCCTTCGCTGGTTTCTTCGCTTTGCGCTGCAGCCTGTTCACCAGTACCGCCCCGTTTGCGCCGACGCCTGCGACGTTTACGCTTCGGCTCTTCTTCTTGTTCCAAAGCTTCGGTTTCTGCTTCGACTTCGATTTCACTCTCGTCTTCGTCGTCAAGCTCAATGCTATCAACACTTACGAGTGGCGCGCGTGCGACCGGCTTTTGCCGTGCTTCGGCGCGCTCACCTTTTTCAATGTTGAAGCCCTGCATGCTGACCGAACTATCGGCGTCCACAGTAACTCGAACACCAAAGCGGCTTTCCATATCCGCCAAATTAGTACGTTTGTGGTTGAGGATATAAAGGGCAACCTCAGCACGCACTTTAACAGACACATTATTGTTGGAGTGCCGCGCAAGGTGGTCTTCCAATCCACGAATAACCTGCAGCGCTATGGACGCAGGAGAGCGCACATAGCCAGTGCCTTCGCAGTGTTCACAAACAACAGTCGTGCTTTCCAACACGCCGGTACGAATGCGTTGACGCGACATTTCCATGAGGCCGAATGGTGAAATTCTGCCAACTTGAATGCGTGCACGATCAGATTTCAAGCAATCTTTTAGTTTACGTTCAACCGCGTTGTTGTTGCGTCTCTCTTCCATGTCAATGAAATCGATGACGATCAATCCAGCCAGATCACGTAGGCGCAATTGGCGTGCGACTTCTTCAGCGGCTTCCAAATTTGTCTGGACCGCTGTGTCTTCAATATTGTGCTCACGAGTAGACTTACCGGAGTTCACATCCACCGAGACCAGCGCTTCAGTCGGGTTGATAACAAGATATCCGCCCGATTTCAGAGTTACCTGAGGGGAGAACATAGCGTCTAATTGAGGTTCGATACCAAAACCGGCGAACAATGATTTTTCATTGCGATACGGCTTCACGTTTTTGGCATGACTCGGCATAAGCATTTTCATGAAGTCTTTTGCTTCACGATAGCCCGCGTCACCAGCAACCTGAATTTCGTCTATATCCTTGCTGTAGAGATCCCTGATGGATCGCTTCACCAAGCTACCTTCTTCGTAAACGAGGCATGGCGCGCTAGACTGAAGAGTAAGCGTGCGTACATTTTCCCATAGGCGCAAGAGATATTCAAAATCGCGCTTAATTTCAGGCTTTGTGCGGTTTGCGCCGGCAGTACGCAAAATGACGCCCATTCCTGGAGCAACTTCCAAAGAGTTAGCAACGGATTTGAGGCGCTTGCGATCTGCTGGATTTGTGATTTTGCGTGAAATGCCACCACCACGAGCGGTGTTTGGCATTAGAACTGAATAGCGACCGGCCAACGACAGATAGGTTGTCATTGCAGCGCCTTTGTTGCCGCGTTCTTCTTTTACAACTTGAACCAAAAGCACTTGGCGGCGTTTAATAACTTCTTGGATTTTATATTGGCGACGACGTGGCCGTCTACGTTCTGGAACTTCTTCCAAAGCGTCTTCTGCTCCAACGGACTCAACACCCGCCGAGCGCTCTTCCGCATCATCATCAATAGAATCTGATGCGTCCGACGTATCTTCTGACGCGGTGTCGTCTTCTGAAACAGCTTTTGTGAGCTGCTCTTCAGGAGCTGACGCCTCCGCAACTGTTGTTGCGGTCTCAGAATCTTCGTCAGCGGTAAGTGCTTCTATCGTGTTTGAAACAGAATCACTTGAAACAACTTCATCATCAGCGGCAACTACCTCGTCAGATGCGTCAGATGCGTCAGCTGAAACCTGTGGTTCAGCTGTCTTTTCCGAATCATCATCGGCGTCGCCATTTTCCTGAGCAGCAGCCGTTTCCTCAGCCGCTTCTTCATCAAGAAGGGCTTGCCGATCAGCAACCGGAATTTGATAGTAGTCAGGATGAATCTCGCTAAATGCCAGAAAACCGTGTCGATTTCCGCCATAGTCTACAAACGCTGCTTGCAGCGATGGTTCGACCCTAGTTACTTTTGCGAGATAAATGTTTCCTCTTAATTGAACTCTGTTTGCAGCCTCAAAGTCGAACTCTTCGACTCTGTTGCCTTTGACGACTGCCACACGGGTCTCTTCCGGGTGGGAGGCATCGATAAGCATTTTGTTTGCCATTGATGTTTCTCTCCGCAGGCTGAGTGCCGGGCGCGGGGCAGGGCGCAATATTGCGTTCCAACTGCGGGCGCGGCAGGGCCTGGTGTTTTGCTTGATAGTAGTGAAAAGCGTTTCGGAGAGGGCAGAGCGGCGATCAACGCGAAGCGAGTTACAGCAACTAACTGAGCCGTTAGAGCCTGGATCTTTTCAATCCTGGCACTCTGTGCTTCGTAAGCCGTATCTGCAGTTATAGGTCTCACCCGAAACGGAACCTTCAAATTGTTTTATTGCGTGAACACAACTTGTTCGCGCAGGTGTTAGGCTCTTCATGTTTTTAAGCGATTGTGAACACAGAACCAGAAAATCGCTCTGCCATTCTGGCGTCGCGT